>CAZNNK010000020.1:7914-18254 GCA_964574085.1 uncultured Coleofasciculus sp. | reverse complement strand
GTCATTTGTCCTTGCCTTCTCCTGCTCCCCTTGCTCCCCCTGCTCCCCCTACATAAGAAATGGGGTTTGGAGACCAAACCCCTACTGTTCCCATCTCCCCCATCTCCCTCACCTACTACTACCTACTACTACTCTATTGCCTTACCCAGAAAACATGGGCTGGAATACCTTGAGGATTGAGTTCTACATAGTTGTGTCCACCAAACCAAGTGTAGTGGGTATCACTGAGTAGGTCATGGAGATAGTATTCCCGATAGGGGTCAATCCCTAAGGATTCTAAGGGCAAGTCAATGAAGCCTGCTTGCATCCATTGAGGGTCAAAACTGACCACCATTAGCATCACATCCTTGAAATCATCAGTCTGTTTGCTGTAACAAAGGATCTGGTGATTATCCGTGTGATGAAACCGCAAACTGCCGTTACTTTGCAACGCGGGATGTTCCCGACGGGCGAAATTGACCCGGGCAATCAAGTCTTTGATTGTATATGGACTATCTAAATCCCACTCCCGAATCTGATATTTCTCTGAGTTTAAATACTCTTCACTCCCCGGTTTGAGCGCCCGATTTTCGCACACTTCAAATGCCGGTCCATAAATCCCATAGTTTGCCGTTAAGGTAGCGGCTAAGACTAAACGAATAATACAGGCAGGGCGTCCCCCATGCTGAATAAACTCATGCAAAATATCCGGAGTATTGGGCCAAAAGTTGGGGCGAAAGATGTCGTGGGCGGCGGTTTGGGTGAGTTCGGTGAGATATTGGGTCATTTCCCACTTACTATTACGCCAAGTGAAATAGGTATAGGATTGGGTAAATCCTAACTTGGCGAGACGATACATCACCTTGGGACGGGTAAAGGATTCCGAAAGTAAAATTAAATCGGGATAGGTTTGTCTCAAATCCGCAATCACCCATTCCCAAAAATCGAATGCCTTGGTATGGGGGTTATCGACTCGGAAAATCCGCACGCCTTTTTCAATCCAAAACAGCATGACACTCCGCAGTTCTTGCCACAGATTTTGCCAGTCTGGGGTTTCAAAGTCGATAGGATAAATGTCCTGATATTTTTTCGGCGGGTTCTCGGCGTATTGAATCGTCCCATCCGGGCGACTACGGAACCATTGGGGATGTTCTTTGACGTAGGGGTGATCTGGGGAACATTGGAAGGCTAAGTCTAGGGCAATTTCAATCCCATGGTCTTTGGCTTTGGCGACAAACTCCTCAAAGTCAGCCATGGTGCCTAACTGAGGATGAATCGCCCTGTGTCCGCCTTCGGCTGCACCAATACCCCAGGGTACACCTACATCGTCAGGTTCGGCGACATTGGTGTTATTTTTCCCTTTGCGAAATTGCTTGCCAATCGGATGAATCGGGGGTAAATACAGGACATCAAACCCCATACTGGCAATATAGGGTAAGCGGGCTTGGGCATCTTTGAATGTGCCATGTTTGCCCGGTTCACCACAGGAACGAGGAAACATTTCGTACCAGGTGCTAAACCTTGCCCGTTCTCGGTCTACGATAATTCTCAGTTCTTTGTGGTAGGTGCTAGCAAATTTGCGGTCTGGGTATTTTGCCATCAGTTGCGCTAGTTCCGGGGAAATGGCTTTATCCCCTAAAATGGGTTGGGCGACATCTTGCGATCGCAGTGTCGAGACCCAGGTTTTTAACTGTGCCGCATCATCCCCACTGGCGCGTTTCACCGCCTCTTCGACTAAGTTTGCCCCAATCAGCAAGTCAACGGACACATCCTGTTCGGCTGCCAATTTCTTGGTCATGTCCCGTTGCCAAGATTTAAAGTGATCCGCCCAGCCCATAATGGTATAGACATAATCCCCCATTTCTGATACAGTGAACTCTCCCTGCCAGCGATCGTTCACCGTTGGCGATAAGGGAACCTCAAACCAGGTTTGCGACTTTTGGGGACGATATAAAATGACGCCAGAAACAGCGTCATGACTGTCACAGAACATATCCACTTCCACATGGACTCGTTCCCCCACTGTCCGTTTGATAGCATAACGACCCCCATCAATTTGGGGCAACACACCCTCAATTTGAACTCGTCTCCGACCTTCCTCTGGCAATGGCAGCATGATCAACACGTCCTTTAGCTTTTGCTTCTAAAACAGTCGCAGGTGCCCCTTACTGTCATACCGCTTTATCCTTCAGCCCTTACTCTTGTTCCTTTGACTCTGGCTAAGAGACTGAAGTTGGTGTAACTACCTAACTGTAAAGCGTTTCGATAAACCTGTCCGACTGCTACCTTAGTTAACTTTACGAATTAATGTCAAGATTTCTATGCAAAATGTTAATAAACAGCGTTATACTCAAAAGATTTACGGCTATTAGCCTACAGGAAATACCCATTTGATTCATCTGACCTAGGTATGAGCGATCGTTAAGCTCATCCTTGGTGTCCCATGACTCCAAAATAACGGGAGCATTCCTATGCCAGCCGATCTACACTGGTATCTTGTGGAGTCGGTATCTCATCCATAGGTATCAAGTTAAGCCAAAACCTTTGCTAATTCTTGCTTCCAGCAACTCGTACCTGGTAGCTTTTGAGACTTATACCCAGTTGCCGTATAATGTATAGCTTTCTTTTTCCCCCTATCTCCCCATCTCCCCCTCACCCCATCTACTCTATCTGCTATCTTTGAACGCAACTTGGTATTACCCGTCAAAATTATGCCCCAGCTTCCCCTGCACCCCCTACTTAGAGGCTGTCGTCACTCTAACAAATTTACAAAATCTTTAAATCATCGCTTTATAGCTTTAAGATAACTTTATCCATTAAAGTTCAGTTATGAGTAAAATACTAATACAGACCTTTTCAGAGGACGCAAGAAACTTAAACGAATTGTAGTTCTGCTGAACAGACCCCTCAATTGAGTAGAGAAACTGTTCGTGACTTGGCAGCTATGAACAGTTTATACTTCGATCATGTCCGCTCAAGTACCCTTGATAAAAATGGCTGAAACTCCTTGCTTTAGGTCATCACAATTATGGGAAATCATCGATCAGGACATGATATAAGTCCGACTTACTGCTAGTGAAACCTGGGTTTTGCATAAGTTAGCTAAGCGATAAATTTGGCTGCCCATAATTGATTAATAATCAGGGGATAATTCATGAAAAAGGAACTGAGACTGGTTAAGCACATATTGTTCTTCGCTACACCTCTAGTCGCGAGTTCAGTCATAGCTGTTTCACCAACTCTGGCAGCGACCTTTGCCTCGGCGGAAGCCAACGTATTTCTAGGAAACTTTAATAAAAGCCCAGATTTATCGACGGTCTCAGCTAAAACGAATACGATCGCAATGACACCCGTCAACGTCATCTCACATTCAGATGAGGGGGAAAATGCCAGTTCCGCATCGGCAGGGGACTCAGCAACAGCTATCGCCGAAGCCGATTCACTGTTTTTCACCAACCCTCCAGCCTTTGCCGCTAACACAACCTTGAGTGAGGCGTTTGGCGAAGCTGAAAACTTTTTGGGATTTGCCCAAAGTGAAGCGTCGGTAACCGGTGGATTCTTGATTAATCCAGCCCCGAATTCGACGGAAACATTTTCTTTTGATTTTACGGCTTTCTCTACCCTAATCACTTCAGGAGAAGAGAGTGAGGCGAAAGCTGATATATCCATAGTAATTTTAGGCGGAACAGATCCTAATCCGGTGAATCAAACGGTTTTTGATATCTTCTCTGTGTCCGGAGAGTTAAACACCCTAGGACAGGATGACATATTCTCGGTTGAAGTCAGCGACAACTTTACCTTAGATACCTTCTTGCCATCGGGAGACTTTGGTGTGGACTTAGAGGAAGAATTGGCGGATGTCTTGGCGATGGGTTCCTATCAGCGTCAGTTTGATCGCCCAACTTATCTAACGTTCATAGAAACCAAAGAAACCAAGGCAACAGTTCAAGACTCTACACAAGTACCCGAGCCGATTAGCACTCTAGGTTTATTGGTTTTTAGTGGCTTAGTCGGTTTGAGCTCTAGACGTAGATTTTCTTAGGAATAGCTTTTCCTAGACCATTTTAACAACACATTATCCCTTAATTAATCCCTTGAATTTAGGGATTAATTATGCTTTTTCATCCTGGATTAAGTCTAAATAATTGATAGGCTTTAATCTGATACCATTTCTCTTTAATCGTGCAACGAATACACCCCCACGCCCCTGCCGTTTCCCTGAGCAAGGGCTACTAGCGTGGCACACCTAAATTGATAGATTAGATTCGGCTTGTAGTAGGGAACCTTGGTTCCTAGATTCCGCCCTAGTAACATGCGTCTACCCAACCTACAATTTTGTCACGCCATTACAGGGGGGTGGATATGGCGCAACATTATGGAGAATTGGTATGATACTCAGCAATTCATAAACCCTTTAAAAATAGATTTTTATTTTCAAATTAACTTCACCCATTTAATTTATATTAGGGATAGGATACAACTATAAAGCGTTGGGAGTTACGAGAATTAAAGTCTACTGATACTCGGCTATATCTAACTGTCATTTAATTCTCTAAACTGTTATTAATTGTTTCATAAATAACAGTTAATAATCAGTCTAATTTACTTGCCAACACATCGATATTTATAACCGCTATGTCGAGCGTGAGATTGTGCTGTCCCTATTGATGACAAGGAAAAAATCATGAAAAAAGAACTGAGACTTGCTCAAAGCGTATTGTTCTTCGCTGCACCATTAGTAACAAGTTCGGTATTGCTAGTTTCACCAAGTCTGGCGGCAACGTTTGCTTCGGCTGAGGCTAACGTATTTCTAGAAAACTTTAGTCAAAGCCCTGATTCTTCTACAGTTTCAGCGAAGACGAATACGGTGACAATGACACCAGTCGGTTCAGTTTTAGATGCAGATGAGGGTGAAAATGCCAGTTCCGTATCGGCAGGAGACTCAGCCACGGCTATCGCCCAAGCGGATTCACTGTTTTTTACGAATTCCCCAGCTTTTGCTACAAACACAAACTTGAGTGAGGCTTTTGGTGATCAAGACAACTTCTTCGGATTCGCCCAAAGTGAAGCATCAGTAATTGGAGAATTTCTTCTTAATCCAGCCCCGAATTCGACGGAATCATTTTCTTTCGATTTTACGGCTTTCTTTAACCTGGCAACTTCAGGGGAAAAGAGTACGGCTGCGGCTGATATATCATTAGTGGTGTTAGGGGGAACTGACCCTAATCCGGCAAATCAAACAGTCTTTGACTTCTTCTCAGTCTCTGGGGAGTTAAACACCTTAGGAGAGGATGACTTATTCTCAGTTGACGCTAGCGACAACTTCACCTTAAATACATTCTTACCCTCTGGAGACTTTGGTGTGGACATAGAGGAAGAGTCGGCGGATCTCTTGGCGATGGGTTCCTATCAACGTCAGTTTGATCGCCCAACTTATCTAACATTAATAGAAACCAAAGAAACTAAAGCAACGGTTCAAGCATCGACACAAGTACCTGAGCCTGCTAGCACTCTCGCGTTAGTAATATTTGGTGGCTGGCTCAGTCTAGCTGGTAGATCTATCAGCATGGGTTGTCGATCAAGAAGGAGAATCTTGTAGTCACAGGTATAAGCAGATTATTGTCTGATTTACAGCCAATAATTGATATCTGATCAATCGCCTGAATTTAGGAGGTTGATCAGGTTATTTTGTTGATTAAAATAAAATATTAAAAATAGTAAAAAAAATGACTACAACTAGATAATATGCTAGTTAAACAGGACTGCCAAAATGGCAGCTTTATTTTTCAAGATGCTCCATTTTGCTGCTTATTTTATCTACACTATTGACAGAAATCAATTACAAATCCAATAAATGGAGAGTTAAACCAATGGTATTTCTCAACTTAACCAGCAACAATGATATCGTCAATCTAACCACTAATCCTGCTGCAACAAATAGTAATGATGTAATCTATGGTCGTCGTGGCGATGACCTGGTTTTGGCAGCAGATGGTGATGACTTTATCAAGGGCGATCAAGGCAATGACACCTTAGTCGGAGGGAACGGTAGTGACAAGCTGTATGGAGGTAGCGAAAATGACCTGCTTTTTGGCGAAGATGGCGATGACTTCATCAGAGGTGATCAGGGAAATGACACATTATTAGGAGGATTTGGTAACGACAAGCTGTTTGGAGGCAGCGAAAATGACTTGCTCTTTGCACATGATGGGGATGACTTACTCGATGGAGGTAGTGGTGACGATATCCTCAACGGCGGAGCTGGCAATGACCGACTTTTAGGGGGTATTGGTCAGGGTAACGGTACACTCACTTACGATTACGATGGCACGACCTTGACAGGTATTAATGATATCCTGAATGGGGAGAGCGGCGATGATACACTACTGGGCGGTAGTGGCAATGATGTCCTCAAGGGTGGAGATGACGACGACACAGCTCTTGCTAGCTTCGGCGATGACTTACTCCTTGGAGAAAGCGGTGATGATGACCTGCAAGGCGGTGCTGGTCAGGATACGTTAGAGGGGGGTGCAGGTGCTGATAATCTCCTCGGGGGGGAACAAGACGATTTACTTTTTGCCGGTTTGTCTAGTAATCCTTTTTCTACCACTGATAACGATACCTTGAGTGGTGGTAACGGCGATGATCGGCTAATTGGGGATGCAGGCAATGACATACTTGTTGGTGGAATTGGAGATGATATTCTCACAGGACTAATCGGGAATGATGTCCTCAATGGTACTGGGGGAACAGGAGCCGGTGAAGTGGATAGTTTGAGGGGTGATGCCATTGGTTTACCCTCCCAATTTTTCGGACAAGATACATTTGTACTTGGTGACGCCGATAACGTCTTCTATGCTGCTGCTGGCATTGGTGATTATGCTTTAATCAGAGACTTCCAAGATGGTTTAGATAAACTCCAGGTAAATGGCTCGTTCGGTTATACGTTTGCGGGAGGAGAATTTGGCGGTGTGAACAGTGCATTTGTGATCGCGATCAATCCCAGTGATGGTGCTTCTGAAGTAATTGGTATTTTGCAAGGAGTTACATCTATTACGGTTGATCCGTTTGTTTTCGCCTAAACGTGGCAAAGATTTTATGGGCGCACGTCGGTGCGCCCCTACAGTTTCCGGACGTAAGCATAGTGATGAAGGATTTCCCTTCGGTTTTCAACTGCTTTCACTGTGGATTAGGTAGTTTACTTCACTTTCTAACCACTGTCCAAATAGGCGATTGAGAATTTCTTGAGACCGTTCAGGAGTTAATTGGGCGGGGATAAACTCTTCTGCTCGTAACAGATGATAACCGAGATCGGTTTTAATTGGACCGACTACCTCGCCAATCGGCGCTGCAAAGACTGCCGATGCCATTTCCGGTTTTAAGCGCCAGCGGTAAACCTTTCCTTCATAACCGCACCGACGCTTGCGTTCTGGGTCAATATCGTAAAGGTGGGCTGCCTCATAAAAGCTAATTTCCCCTTCTTCAATTTCATAGAAAAGTTCTCGCGCCAAGGGTTCAGAGGCAAGAATCAGTTGATAGAGCAAAATTTGCTCATAGTCTAATCGATTTTGAGTAAAAAACTTTTCTACCTCGTTGCCAAACAAACAATCGGCTAATTTCTGGGTCAGCAAGCGCAGACGAATTCCTGCTTCCCAATCATCAGGTGTTATCCTCTGATCCGCCAACCAAGCCAAGGTGTCAGCCGCCTTTTCCAAGTGCATTGCCTGACGTTGCTTATCTGCCTCCGCCTGAATTTCTTCTGGCGTGACGACTATGCCTCGTTCCTGAGTCGCTCGCTCAATGACTCGTTGCGACCAAATCTGATGACAGACTTTTTTATACTGTATGTCTTGTTTGAGAAACTCAACAATTTCTTCTGACTCAACGGACGCGCCTGTATCCACCATTATCGATTGATTGGAACTCTCCTTAAACCTAACCCTGGGAAAACTCGGCTAGGTACACCGACAACCCTGTAGGAAATATTACTATCTTTTTGGACAAAGCTGGATGCGGAAAAAATGCTGATAAATGTAGTTGCAGGATTGTTGATGCTGGGGTTCGGTAGGATTACTCTCACCCTGGGGGAAGAGGGTGCAATAGAAGCCGGGGGAGCGCTTGTCGGGTTAGCGGTGACACTGGGGGAAAACCCTGGCTGATTATTAACGGCTGGAGACAAGGGAGTTGTTGTGCCAGGATTAGGACTACTGAGGGAACCGGGAGCAACGGTAGTGGTTGCTGGCGGCGGAGTATTCACGGAGGTATTGGCTGAAGTGCTACCCCCACTGGAAGTAGCCCCGGGCGTAAACGTTGCTCCAGGATTAGGACTACTCAGCGAATCTGTAAAAACATTAGCACTGGTTGTCGGCGGAGCGTTCGTGGAGGCACTAGCGGAACTGCTACCACCACTGACGGTAGCACCAGGTACAAAAATCGTCTGACTACTGCTACTGATACCTGTAGGTGAGGTGGCTGTGGCACTGCTGGTTGCACCTGCACCTTGGGAATTCACGAATGAACTACTCGAAGCACCTGCATTAACTATCTGAGCTGAGCAGGGCAAAGTAACCACTAAAGTGCTAATTAAACTGATTAATATTAAATATAATTTGGTCATCATTGGTAAATCGCTCCTTACCTTAACAATGGAGAACTCTGACTGGATACAACTTCCTCTTGTGTCAGCTCGCTTTTGTATGAGCATTCCCGTAGAGTAGGGGCTGTGAGTTCCAGGCTTAAGTCTTTATTTGATTATTAGGTTGGAACCAAAGTTTTAATCCTACAGTCAGCAAGCCAGCCAAAAGGAACGGGATACTTGAAGGTTCAGGTACTGCCGCAGCTTCTGTATCCGGAAGTGTAGACGAGGCATTTGTGCTGTTACTTGTGCTATTGTTACTTGTGCTGTTATTGATGTCAGTAAAAGGAGAAGAATTGGTAGAAGCACTGGCTGAACTGCTAGCACCACTAACAGTACCTCCAGGCTTGAACACTGTATAACTACTACTACTGTGTTCTATAAGTGAGGTAGCTGCCCCATGACTGCTAGCACCTGCCCCGTGGGAATTCACGTATGAGCTACTCGAAGCACCTACACTGACAATTGCCGCCGCAGCAGGAGGAGTAATAGCAATGACAAAACCTCCGATTAAGCTAATACAAAAAGTGTCACCTCTTGATTGAGCCACATTAACCTCCTAAGAATATTTTTTTAGGTTTCTAATCAGGTCGATGGAACTAAACCGAACTCTGTTAGGTGCTGTCAATAGTCCTCAAACTCTTACAAATGGCTAATGGCGCTCTTCATCGCCCGACTTTAAGCCATGGCGACTTACTTAATTGAGCGCCCATTCAATAATTAGAAGCGTCCCGATAGTGGAAGCGGGACGCCGTAGCAATTAGACTACTCTAGTAACAGTAGTAGCAATAGCTATCACTTTGAGAGATAGATGTTGCACCTGCCGAAGAGAAGCTTGGATCAGTATAGGTGAAGGAGAAGGCTTCAGCGTTAGAATGGGGACCTTCAGCAGAGGCATCAGCTTCAGCTAAGGCACTGTTCCCGTAAACCGTTGAAGAGGTGTATAAGCGCTTATAGACATTGACATACTCATTGAGGGAAATGTCTACATCCTTATCGATATCGGTATCGAATTCAAGCTCGTAGTATCCACCAACAACTTTGTTGTCTTCGCTAAGGACTTCGAGGTGATTCAGGTCAGAAATATTCATGAGTTTTCTCCTTTTTTACAGTGAATTAGTTGGCAAAATTGGACGTTTGCTGTTATTGGGTACGCCAAGAGTTAACTTGAGACAGCTAGGCTACTTGTTTAGCACTTCCTTGTACAACGCAACCCTCTTGATTTTAGTAGTCGCTTTGAGAGATGGAGGTTGCACCTGCCGAAGAGAAGTAGGGGTCGGTATAGGTGAAGGAGAAGGCTTCAGCATTAGAATTGTAGCCTTCGGCAGAGGCATCAGCTTCAGCTAAGGCGCTGTTTCCGTAAACTGTTGAATAGGTGTATAAGTTCTTATTGACATAGACCCGCTCATAGATGTTAATGTTTACATCCTTATCGATATCGGTATCGAAGTTCAGTTCATCGGGATCGTAGCAGCAGTAACCACCAACAACTTTGTTGTCTTCGCTAACGACTTCGAGGTGATTGAGATCGGAAATGTTCATAGCTTTTCTCCTTAGTTTTGCAATTGATAGTGCTTTTGGGGATATTTGTCTTTCCTGAAAAGAGCCGATTTGGGGATCTGGAGCTACTCGTTTAATCTTGACTAATACTAGTAGCTCCTACCCGTATTAGCTTTGAGAGATGGAGGTTGCACCTGCCGAAGAGAAGTAGGGGTCGGTATAGGTG
>CAZNNK010000020.1:0-7814 GCA_964574085.1 uncultured Coleofasciculus sp. | reverse complement strand
CACCAACAACTTTGTTGTCTTCGCTAACGACTTCGAGGTGATTGAGATCGGAAATATTCATGGCTTTTCTCCTTGGTTTTGCAATAAACTTGTGGCAGAGTTATTCGCTTTTGCTGTTGTATTCAATATAGCTTGTGCAATTTTAAAATACAAGGGGTTTTCAACTAATTACTGCCAAATTGGCAGAGCAATCAAAATAAAATCTTGGAGAAGTATTTTGGGTAAAAATAGACATGAAAATGCTCCTAATTCTTATAGTTTTAGAATTAGGATAGCTCGGTAATGGGCTTTTTTATAAAATCTGTTGCTTGATAGCGATTCCTCGATTAGTTATATCTAGCTATGCCTCATAATATAAAGCCTTTCTAGCTTTGAGGATGTACCTCATCTCCTCGATAATCGCTATAAACGAAATACAACTCGATTAATGTCGCTTCCGCTGGGACATCTGTCATTGCTCATTATTAGAACAGTAACTCTTGTTTACCCTTCAATACAGAAGCCAACAATTTTGATAGTACACTATCTTCAATGATAAAAACCCATTAAATTAAGTCCATGCTGCCATTTTGGCAGCAGGATTTATATCCTTTTCTAGAGAAACTAAAATGTGAATAATTCACTATTCCTAAAAAAAGACAACCCCTTTTTTTAAAGTTTTGATGAAGATTGCCTTTTTAAATATGAAGATTCAGTAAAGGAGATAGCTAGTTGGGAAAATGTACCGAACAGGTGAGCTAGAGCAAAAGGCAGGAGGCAGGAGGTTTATTATTGGGACGCAAGCCGTTTGCTGCGCCTAATTAGGGGCTGCTGAATAAGTATGGTGGTGGGGGTAGGAAGCAGCAAGCCCTAAATAATAGCTGTAGGGGCACGGCAATGCCGTGCCCCTACAATAGACGGACGAGATGTATTAAACCTTAGCCTAACCGAGTTAAGCGGTTAAACAGAGACGATACGCCTGAAAACCAATCATCCGAAGGCGGTGCAGAATCTGAGATAAAGTCTTCTGGCTCAATTTCTAGGAAACCCTGCTGGTGATAGCCGCCTTTCATCGATAGCGTTTTGTGATCAACGACTTCTAAGTGATTCAGGTCAGCGATTTTGCAGGAGGACTTTCTGGTTGGTTGTCCTGGGTTCCCAGAGGTGTCCCCACTCTGAAGATTCTCTTGAGGCTTCTGGGAACTATGTTCTTTCCTCAATCGGTTGTAGGTACGGTAAGGAATATAGTATTGGGGATTGTGACCCGCAAAACGCAGCAGCAAAACACAAGCCCACGAATACTTCCCTTGGCGAATGGCGTCTATTATCTGCTCGAACTGTTCGGGATCGAGAGTTTTCTCACGTTTGGCATTGATCGTTGGCATGTTATACGTCATGTCTATCCTTCTCTAAACTCAACAACATTTATCGACAATTAAAGGCTGATGCCACCTTCTTGCAGCTCCCGGAAGGGTTCCAGTAAGATATCGGCAATGCGGCGACGGCGGATAATAATCTCAGCCGTGGCAGTTTGACCTGCCTTGAACTGAATCTGATCACCACCTTCGGTAACATGATTGCGGTCTAGCTCAACTTCGACTTGATAAACGACACCGAATTGTTCGTTGGCTTTACTGTCGGGAGAGATGTAGGTAATCTTGCCCGTCACAATGCCGTAATCTTGATAGGGGTAAGCATCAAACTTGACCTTCACGGGCATACCCACCTTAATGAAACCAGCATCGCGATTGGGTAAACTGGCTGAAAGTACCAACGGCTCACCTTTGGGTGCTATTTCCGCAACGGTTTGGCTGGGTTGCACCACCTCACCACTATGGCTAACGCTGAGGGATGAAACCACCCCATCCACCGGTGCATAGAGAAATTGCTGGTTGAGTTGAGCTTTAGCCCTAGCCAGCTGATTTTTATTGTCCGCAATCTTGGCTTTGAGTTGAGTCAACTCCACTTCCAGTTGCTGTATTCGCTCCTGTGCTTCAATCTGACTGCGGCGTACCTCGGTTTGTTTTTGAGCCAATCCTGCCTGGAGTTGGTCAATTTCTGCTAGGGTCTGTTGTAACTCACCCTGAGCTTGAATCATCTGTAAGTCCAAATCCCGCAAGGTTTGCTGTGCCTGAAATAGCTGCTCTTGAGTACTCGTCCCCTCTTGCAGTTGACTTTGGATAATCGCACTTTGGCTGGCACGCAGACTCTGTTCAGCTTGAAACACCATTTCTGAAGAAATTGCCCCTTCTTCCAAGAGGGGTTTGAGGGTTTTGAGTCGTTCAGCTTGAGCTTCTGCTTCCGATTGCCGTCGAGCAAGGAGTTCATCGGCATGAGCGGTTAGAGGTTGCAGCCGTTGTTGTCTTTTTTGATGGAACGCCTTTTCGGTTTGCAATTGCGGCAACTTCTGCTTTAACACAGTTATCTTTGCCTTGGCTTGAGCTAAGGCAGCTTGTTGGGCTTGCACCTCTGCCTGGGCAATGCGTTGGCGGGTTTGAACCTCCAGACGGGTTCTCTCCATCAGTTCTTCTTTTTGGGTTAATTCGGTTTGCTGGGAATTGAGCAGTTGCTCTAAGCGCTCAACCTCAGTCACAGCAAGTTCGGTATCCAATTCCACTAAAACTTGCCCAGCTTTAATTAACTCCCCTTCTTTGACTTCAATATCGACAATCTTACCCGATTGAACCGAGTGAATTTTATAGACATTGCCTTTTGGCACTAACCGTCCGTGGGCTTTACCCACTTCATCAATTTGACCAAAGGTTGCCCAGGCACCAAATGCGATACAGAACGCTAACCCGCCCACCATCAGTCGCTGGGGAAACCCGGCTGGCGGCTGGTCAAGCATCGTCTGTAAAGCCGTTGACCATTTGACCGTCGGTGTTGAAGGTTCTGGAGATTTCTGCTCATCCGATTGTACTGAGGTGGCTGTACCTCCATACATTGATGCAGCCTGAGAAGGAGACAGTATCGACACAGTTGTTTTTTGCATAATTGTTAAATCCTAGATGTGGTGAGTTGGGCAACACTAATATTCTGTGGATATGAACTGATAGCATTTCTGGTCAGACTTCAAAACCCTTTACAGATCCAACTGCTGCTGTGCTAGATGGTAATAAAGACCTTGAAGCGCCATTAATTCCTGATGAGTCCCCTGTTCTACGAGAATGCCTCGGTCTAGAACCAGGATACGGTTGGCATTCCGCACAGTGGAGAGGCGATGAGCAATAATAAAGGTGGTGCGATCGCGGCTAATCCGGGCTAGATTGTCCTGAAAGCGTCGCTCTGACTCAGTATCCAAGGAACTTGTCGCTTCATCCAGAATCAAAATCCGGGGGTTCCCCAACAAAGCACGAGCAATGGCAATTCGCTGCCGCTGTCCCCCCGAAAGCGTCGAACCCCGCTCTCCGACTTTGGTGTTGTATCCCAAGGGTAAGGCTTGAATAAACGCATGGGCTTCTGCCAACTTAGCCACTTCAATCACTTGCTCCAGAGTAAATTCCGGTCGATAGAGGCTAATATTTTCTAGAATCGTACCGGAGAAGAGGAAACAGTCTTGGGGAACCACGCCGAGTTGAGAACGTAACGATTGGGGCGAAACATGGCGAATATCGTGACCATCAATCGTGATTCGCCCAGACGTGGGGTGATAAAGTCCTTGCAGCAGTTTCACCAGCGTACTCTTACCCGAACCACTGCGTCCCACCAGGGCAACGGTTTCCCCAGCCTGAACCTCTAAGCTAATATTTTCCAGGGTATTGTGTTCCTCTTGTTCACCGTAACGGAACGTCACATTTTCCAAGGTCACATCCCCCCGGATTTGGGGTAGCGTCAGCATGGGTTGTTGAGGATGTTCCTCCGGCTGGGTGCCAAAGACATCGTTGAGCCGTTCCACAGACACCAGGATTTCTTGGAATCGATCCCACAGGGCGACCAGAGACAAAATCGGACTCGTCACTTTGCCGATGAGCATGTTGAAGGCGACAAACTGACCAATGGTAAGCTGATCCTGAATTACCAATGTCGCTCCGTACCACAGTAATGCCGTGCTGCCGAGGGTATTAAACAAACCACTCACTGCCTGCAAGCCATTACTCAGATGGAAGGCTTTAAACTGGGTATTTAACTGACTGGTGAAACGGTCTTCCCAGCGCCAGCGCACCTCTTGTTCGGCGGCGGTCGATTTAACGGTTGCTACCCCTGTCATCATTTCCACCAACAGGGAATTTTGCGCCGCGACTTCCTTAAACACTTCCCGCGACTTCTGGCGCAGAAACGGACTAGCAACCACTGTTAAGATCGCGATCGGCGGAATCGTGGCTAGCACCAGCAGGGTAAGCTGCCAGTTGTAGTAGAACATTAATCCCGCATAGACAAACACCATCAACACATCCAGCCAGGTACCAATGACTTGCTGAGTCAGGAACGCCTTAATTTTGCTGGTTTCCTGAACCCGGGTGATGATGTCCCCTACCTGACGGGATTCAAAAAACTTCAGGGGTAAGCTCAGGGTATGGTTAATGAAACCACTGATAAAGGTGAGACTCAAACGATTGGAATAATAGAACAGCAGATATCGTCGGGTGACACCGATACCAATACTCCAAACGCCAAAGATAACCAGTCCAATGGCAAAAACCTGTAGCGTGATTAAGCTTTTGTTGACCACCACCCGGTCGAGGATAATTTGGGTAAACAGGGGGGTAATCAGCCCAAAAACCTGGAGCAGCAATGACGCTAAGATAATCTGCAACAGGATAGAACGATGGGGCCACAGCAACCCCCAAAAGCGTTTCAGAGAGCGCTTTTCCTCGGGGGCGGTTGCCAGTTGGGCGGTTGGCTCTAACAGGAGTGCATAACCCGTCCAATTTGTCAAAAACTCTTGCCGGGGAACCAAGCGCTTGCCCATCGCCGGATCAGCCATGAGAACGCGATCGCCCTTCACCCGGTAAACGACGACATAGTGATCTCCCTGCCAGTGGGCAATCCAGGGATTTTTCTGCTGTTGCAGGCGACTCAAGGACGCCCGCACCGGCGTGGCTTTAAATCCCAAGGTTTGGGCGGCTTTGGTTAATCCTTTGAGCGAAGCCCCTGCTCGCCCCACGTCGGCTAATTCTCGTAGGGTGTTGAGACTAAACCGTTTCCCCCAATACCGCCCGATCATCGCCAAGCAAGTCGGTCCGCAGTCTGAGGAACTCTGCTGCTGAATGAAAGGGTAGCCGCGCCAAAACTGTCGTCCCCGATAACGTCCCGTTGTGGGTTGAGGAAAGGCGACGGGTTGGGTGTCAGGGGACTCAAAAGAGGTGGGTTCAGGCTGGGGTTGGGGAATCGGGAGATCCTGAGTCCGAGCTTTCTGAACCACGCTTCTCGGCGTTTTCGATGTTAGAGATGGATTGGGTTTGCTGCCATTGGCTAATTCTGGCTGAGCTGCTGCTAAAACTGGAGCAATCCCTTGGGCAACTTGCCAATGCTCTAGGGGCAACCAGTAAACGGATAAATCAGTTTGGGCAACCCAATCCGTTGGGATAGGTTCCGGATGTCCCCAGCTTTCGCCAATAGTCGGGGGGAGACGGTGAGGATGAGATTCTGCTCCCTGAGGTTCTATTTCACCCCTCTGTAGCCAGAAGTGACCGGGTTGTACCGTCGCCAAATCCGCTAAAGATTCACCCGCCCGAATCTGAATTTCTTCTATATAAGGAAGGAGTTGCTCGATCGCTAAATGACTTTGCGATCGCAGTTGGGTTAATGTCTTCCAGAAAATCAGGCGCTGTCTGTGTTGGGCTTGTTGTCGCCAGTGCGCTTCTAGTTCAGGGAACCGTTCTAACCAGGGTTGGAGTTGATCAAAGCGAATGCGAGCTATCCACCCTTCACTCGCCGCGATCGCTCGGTAAGGTAACGATTCATTGCACAACTGTTGATCAGCCCCCAATGAGTCTCCGGGTGTCTCAAGTACCTCAGCCGAAACCTCCCGCCCCTTAGAGGGATCAAAACCTAACAACCTGACCCGCCCTTGACCGATAATATGTAGATATGTATCGGAATATGTGCTATTATGTTCTGTGTGAACAGAATGTTGCGGGTTGGGTTGTTGTATAATATTACTTAACAGTTCAAAACCAAGCTGGAGTTCGGAAAATTCAAAAGATTGGCTCAACTCTAGGGCAGTTGTGGAGTCGAGTAAGCCTTGGCTTAACTGCTGAAGCACACAGCCGAAGATTTCGTCTAGTCCTTGGTAAGGAGAACTTAGCGGGGTAGGATATTTCGTTAGTCCACCTGATACATTTTTCATGGACGCACACCTAAGATTGTCTAGTTCTAAGATCTGGTCAAACCAGAAAATTTTCACAATCTGTTACTATTGCTAAAGTAGGTACGCTCAGTTAAGTAACACTGGGTTTACCTATATGAAGCTGTGTAGATCGCTGGAAATGTCGCTGTACTCAGATCGCGTGACTTGGAATTTGCTTAGATGACAGGGTAATAAGTATGTTTGCCTACTTATCTAAACAAAAAAATTGTTATTCCTTTGAACTCGATGTCTAAGTTAGACTATTCAATCTAATCATACTAAGTCAAGTATTAAAGCTGAACTTTACAGAATCTTTATAAGCATCTTCACAGAATTTTCATTAAGATTCTTATAGTGAAAGCGGTAGGCAGGGAAGCTGTCATGCACTTAGATCGTTGAGGCTGACGGGAAGACGGGGGACGGGGAGAAATTTTACCCGATTTGCTGTATTGTATGATACATTATTCCGTTGAATTTCCCCTGGCTGCCAAGGATTGCTGATCTACGAAATTGGACGATTACCGAGTAGTATTGGGTAGTGGGATATTCACTCAACTGATAACTGGTTAGGATTATGACCGCCCAGGATTGGTGGCGTCACGCCGTTATCTATCAGGTTTACATCCGCAGCTTCCGGGATAGTAAACCCCTTTTTGCCATGGCGACTGTAAGTCGCAGCTACACAAACAAAGTCCGCCTGCGCGGACTAGCATTATAAAGGGGATGGTTAACCCGGATTTGCTATCAAACCTAAATTTACATATCTCCCTCTGAGGTAGGTTGACCTCAATCCTTTCAGCTTCTAATTTAACTCTATTGTCAAATTAGAGGCTGAATATCGGATGAGACGAAATTTAATCTACGCCATTCTACTGGTAACGTTTGCTATCCTAACTTACCTATTTACACCGCAACCGCAACCAGCATCCGCCTGCGCCTGTTGCGTTGATGAAGGAACCTGGGAGCAATACTCGCAAGACGTCGGAGACTACGAACTCAAAACCTTCAATGAACTCCAATTTGCTTCCCAAGCCGAACTTTATATGACTCCTGCGGGATTAAGCATTATTGAAGGACTTGGTGAGCCATCTCCTCCCTATACAATATCACGCTCAGCCAATGGCAGAAATTGGAATTTCCAGTTCACTGATGACCAAGGGCGAACCGGAAATCTGTCCTTCTCCTATCCCCCAACTGTGACTCATTTTCGCAGTTCCCTCGGTAGTCAATTGGAAGGGCAAGTTGACCTTTACAAAGAATACCGCGCTGAGGGCAAACTTTCTGGTAACAGGATTTTTGCTCCGGGAATAACTGATAATACCCGGTTCAAACTCATCTTACAGAGTAGGGGAAATAAATGTATGAGTTCTGAACAATTTGATAGTTGGCGCTTGAATGTGTCTGGACCCGAAGCAGAGTACGCCTTTTATGGCAATTTGAACTGAATTTTGTCCTCCCCAAAACAACCCCACCCTAACCCTCCCCTTATAAAGATACTGCTGGCGAATCAGGGGTCAGACCCCTCACCCCGCTGCTCTATTCCTTC
>CAZNNK010000019.1:0-18864 GCA_964574085.1 uncultured Coleofasciculus sp. | reverse complement strand
ATAAATTGGCGAACGGCGTCAATCTCCGATTCTATATAATACGCCGCCATATACGCTTCAAAGGTATCGCTAAGTAAAGCGGGATTTTGGCGACCCCCTTCTTTATCCGCACCTTTGCCTAATCGCATCAGTTCACCGATACCCAGTTGGCTGGCAAATTTAGCCAGTTGTTTCTCATCTACTAAATTAGAACGTAGACGGGTCAGATGAGCTTCGCTCAAATCCGGGTAACGGTTGTAGAGAAGTTCACCGACGACAAAACCTAATACAGCGTCACCAAGGAATTCTAAGCGTTCGTTATGTTCTCCAGCTTCTGGGTGTTCATTGACGTAGGAACGGTGTGTTAGAGCACTGAGTCGGAGCGTTTCATTTTTAATAATCGGAAGTTGACGCATTTCTAAGTTACTACTTGTGGGAAAGGTTACTAGCATAGAAATTTGATGTTCAAAAGTAATGAGGTGAAATGGTTGGACTTTTCACGGCATGTAGTGCCTCTGTAGGGGCGGGTTTCACGACTATCTTTTCGGTTGCACCCAGATGTGACTAAACCCGCCCAGACGTGCCATGGCGCGTCTCTACAAGAGTTTCTAGACTTCCCGTGAAAAGTTATTGGAAATGGTTTGATATAAATAAACGCGATTAGCGTGAATTTATATCACCTCAGTTATACTAAGTAACCGAGATGATTTAAGTTTATTTACATCTAGGCAAAGAATATTTAGGCAAGTAATTGATTTCTCTTGCTCAAAAATAATTCTTGCTCTTTACCTGTCGTTTTGGCGTAGACTATACCCTCGGCAATCGCTGCATTAACCAACTTACTCAATTTCGAGAACGTTGTGCCATCAGATTTACGAACTAATGGAAATTTACTACACTTAGGAAAATGCGGATTATGACGCATCAGTGTGCCAATCTTGGAAAGGGATGTAGGTTGACCCTGATTTAATGCTGTTTGGATTGCGTTTCTTAAACAATCGATAGCCTCCTCGTAAATAAGCTGTGCTTTAACCGCAGTAGTCTGAGCATTAGTTTTAACTTGAACTAACTCAGGCAATTTGTCTACAAAATAGAAGTCATCTGGAACAAGCTCAACTAGCTTTTGTTTCACATTGCCGCGCTGGGCAAAGATTATCACCTTTTTGCCCAACTCTTGCAGATTATAAACCAATTTGCAAAAATCCCCATCTCCTGACACAAGAATAATTATGTCTGGAGAACGATTACTGGCTATATCCTCCAGACAATCCGCTATCAATTGATTATCGGCGCTGTTCTTGAGAGGACAAGGAACATCACGACAGTCAAATCCAAGATTGGATAGAGGTTCTTTGGCTTGAGCTTGGTTTTGACATTGTGAATTATAGTAGACATTTTGGGCAAGCATCAGTCCTTGTGTTTGAGCAAAGGACAGCAACAAATGAGCTGACTTTTGCATTGAGTAGACGTTCTGAAGATCCCAATAAATAGAAACTAAAGTCATGGTTTTTGTCCAAGTTAATAAACAACTGGACAGCATTAGTAGATCAGAGGTAATAGAGATGATTCAAGAGATTTACATAAAGTCTCTCTATACCTACATAACCAACTAGCTTCACTAATGACTCATCTGTTAGGTTAAAGTCTCAGCTTCAGCAGATGAACTCTACAGCTATTATTAAACTACAGAATTCATATCCTAAAGCTGAGACCGCAACCAACATCCTGCCCATTAGCTGGCGAGATATTAATGCTGTCTATCGGCAGGATAACCTATCCCAGACTAAATGTCAATCATTTTTTACTTGACTATGCCACAATCTCAGCAAATCATTGGTTGTGGTTAGGCAGCTATATCAGGAGTTAGAGAGTACGGTAAACACAATACTAACGGCAAACAATCCCAGTAACCCAACTACCGCTGGGTGACGCTGACACCACAATTTCGCCGCTTGTAAGAGACTACGACGCGGCATATAAATCGGCTCAGGTTCGAGCGGAGACTGGTCTTTATCCGTGTAAAGGGTACATTCCTTAGCATAAGGACGCTGAGGAAATGTACAAGTGTCATCGGCATGATAGAGACAAGTTTCACACAAATACTCCTGCTCTGCGGCTCGGTGTAAAGTAATCCCTGGATGACCGTAGGCTTTGAGAATCATGCCGCAATGAGGACAAGTAATTTCTCGATTACTGATAGATTGATGGCAACGGGGACAATTGGACATCAGGTCTAACGTTAGCTGGGTGTTTGGGGAAATTTTCTCACTTGATATTCACTCGCCTGAATCATCTGATAATCTTTGCCAAACTCTTTGTCGAACTGCTGTTGGGTTTTATCCAACTGCTCTTGGGGAACGGCTTTCCACTGTTCGCGGCTTGTCCAACGAATGATCAGGATGACTTCGGTGGGCGTTTCTGGCTCAATCCAGACTTCTTTGCTGATGAATCCGGGACAGCTAACCAGCATCGATGTCCAGATTTTGGCATCTTTCTGAATAAATCTTTCCCGAAGTTCGGGCGAGACTCTAATTTTAAGATACTCAATTACCATATCAATACGCTGGATCGGTTACTGTGCAAACGGTTGAATCATAACCAGTTGAAGTCACACATGGTCGTTTCTCTGCCGCTGCTGCTCTAGAAGAGCGGGTAAACACGGCAGCAGTTGTGGGCAAGATAGCACAAAATGGAACTGGGGGTTGGAATCAACCTCCCTTCCCCTATCCTGGGGTTAGCACCGAGTTACAGGAACAGTGTATGGATAATAGAGATTGGCTGAAGCAGTTATTGATGGTTGGTGTAGGTACAACATCCATGGTCGCAGACAAACTGCGCGAAGTTAGCGATGAATGGGTCAAAGATGGAAAAATTAATCCAGAGCAAGCCCAAGGATTCGTCGATGATATGGTGCAGCAGATCAAATCGGAGCAAGGTAACTTTGAAGTCAACATGGAACGACAGCTACGGCATCTGTTGCAGGAGTTAGGTGTGCCTCGGCAAACGGAAGTGGATGAATTGCGTGGGCGCATAGATCGGTTGGAACGTCAAGTGCGGGATCTCGAAAATAAGCTGTGGCGTTAATCAAACATTGAATCAGGAGGACAGATTTTGAGAGATATTCTAATCAGCTTAGGCGTTATTGTTGCCTGTGGATTGTTGTTGGTGGTGACTCAACTCAGTCGGGGGAGTGCAACCGCTGACGAACTCAACCCAACCCAACCTCAATCCCTAACCCAAGTCACCCAGGCTAGCCCAACTGCTGACAATCAACCCATTGCCATGAGTACGGATTCAACTGAGGAACAGAATACCGAGCAGGAGGTTGTTACCACACCATCGGGTTTGAAATATATCGAACTCGAAGAAGGCGAAGGCGCACAACCCCAAAAAGGTCAAACCGTTGTGGTTCACTATACTGGAACCTTGGAGGATGGCACCAAATTTGATAGTTCCCGCGATCGCAACCGTCCGTTTTCCTTTAAACTCGGTGCAGGACGGGTGATCAAAGGCTGGGATGAAGGTATTGCCACGATGAAAGTTGGTGGACGGCGACGGCTGATCATTCCCCCCGAATTAGGGTATGGTTCCCGTGGTGCAGGTGGCGTGATTCCACCCAACGCGACTCTAATTTTCGATGTGGAATTGCTAAAAATTAGTTAATTGAGCTTTTAGCCTTGGGTTTCCACCCAAGGCGGCTGGTGAGACTACAACCGTTCCCTGTTCCCTCTCCTTACTGATTGGGATTAGCGAGATTACGGAAGCGAGTATACTGAGGGTCAAAAATCAACTTCACCACGCCAGTTGGACCATTGCGATGTTTGGTAATAATCACTTCAGTGATCCCTTGGTCAGGCGTATCCGGATGGTAATACTCATCCCGATACAACATAATCACTAAATCCGCATCTTGCTCAATCGAACCCGACTCTCGCAAATCGGACATCATCGGTCGCTTATTCGTCCGCGCTTCTACGCCTCGACTAAGCTGAGATAAGGCGATCACAGGAGTATTCAGTTCCCGGGCTAACCCTTTGAGAGAACGGGTAATCCGTGACAGTTCTTGGACACGATTATCACTACCACTCCCTTCCATTAACTGTAAGTAATCGATCAAAACCAATCCCAGCGTTCCCCCTTGTTCCGCCTGGAGACGCCGCAGATTAGAGCGCATCTGCATGACGGTGGGATTCGGCGTATCCTCAATATAGATGGGTAATTCTGATAACGTCCCCAGCGCTTGGGAGAGAGGTTCCCATTGATTTTGAGCAATTCGCCCCGTTCGCAAATAGTTACTTTCAACCCCCGCCTCGCTGGATAAAAGCCGCTGGACTAATTGCGCTTTGGACATCTCTAGACTAAAAATTGCCACAGGAAATCTTTCGGCAATATTGCGAGCCATAGCCAACGCAAAGCTAGTTTTACCCATTGAGGGTCTTCCTGCTACAATAATCAGATCCGAACGCCCAAACCCACCCGTTAACGCATCCAAGTCATAGAAATTAGAGGGTATACCGGGTAAGGCAAGTCCTTCATGAAGGGTTTCGATTTCCTGAAAGGTTTGAATTAATGTCTCAGCGATTGGCACTAATCCTTGTTGGGGACGCACTTGAGTCAAATTAAAAATTTTCTGTTCCGCTTGGTCAAGAACAAAGTCCAACTCCTTATGCATCTCGTAACCCAATTGAACAATCTCATTTCCTGATTGGATAAGCTGACGGCGCAGGTACTTATCCATCACCAATGCGGCGTAGCGGTCAATATTCACGGCTGACACCGTGCGATCCATTAACTGCGCTATCTTGCTCTGACCCCCCACCTTGTCTAACAAGTTATGGTCATGCAGCCAAGAGGTAACGCTCATGAAATCCGTTGGCTTACCTTCATGGTGCAGAATGAAGGCAGATCTATAGATTTCTTGGTGAGCGCTAACGTAGAAGGCTTCTGGAGACAATAAATCCACCACTCGGCTCATCGCTTCCGGATCAAGCAAGATCCCACCCAAAATCGCCTCCTCCGCCTCAATATTTTGAGGCGGTATAGAGCTAGTGATGGAAAGATTAAAGTCTAGAGCCATCGCCAGAAATAGCGAGTACAACAAGGCATAGGAATAGAGGAGCAACCCGTCTCTACATCGGGGCAACGTGAATTTCTATAGTTGCCGTAACTTCTGGATGTAGCTTGACTTGTGCCTTGTAGAAACCCAATTTGCTGATATCAGGAAGGGTAATTCCCCGACGATCTACCTCTTGGTTGGTAGTTTCTTGAATAGCTTCGGCTACATCAGATGCTGTAACTGTACCAAAGATTGCCTCTTGTTCACCCACTTGCTTGCGGATGGTAAAGCGACCTATGGTTTCTAGTGCTGTCTTACGGGCTTCAGCTTGCCGCTTTTCTTCGAGTAAACGCTGTCGCTCTTGTTCTTTACGCCGCTCAACTTGCTTGAGAATGCCAGGAGTGGCTAAGGTGCCAATGCCATGGGGAATTAAATAATTACGAGCATAGCCAGGAGCAACATCCACCAGTTCGCCGGATTTGCCTAGCTTCCTAACGTCTTGATTTAAAACTAACTGTACACGTTTTGCCATTGTCTTTTTTGGGTACGGGCTATTTAACTTCGATACTGATGCTCACTCAGAATTTCAATCATACGAAAATTTGCTATCCGAGTGCAACTCACCGGGAGAGGAGTTTTGAGTTTTGACCCTTCACTTCTCCTTCACTTCATTCGAGGACATGGTTCGAGGACATGGTGCGTGAGCTTCCCCAGCTCCCAGACGCGCCATGGCGCGTCTCTACATTGCTCCCCCGGCTCCCCCAGCTCCCCCGGCTTCCCCTGCTTCCCTGTCTCCCTACGTTAAAATTGATCCTTCATCCCCCGCAATCGGGCAAAGGTTTGCACGGGTTCTGTACTCTTAACGGCTTCTTGGAGTGTCGGTTGTTCCCAGCGCAAAAAGGGATTCGTCCGTTTTTCGACGCCCAGTAAGGAGGGAACTGTTGCCTCTTTTCGACGACGAGCCGCTTCAACGTCAGCATAGCGACTTTGTAGGTCTGGGTTGTTGGGATCAACGGTTTGGGCAAATTTAAGATTCTTTAGGGTGTATTCATGGGCGCACCAGATACGGGTGTTGTCCGGTAACCTTCGCAGCTTACTCAAGGAATCAACCATTTGTGTGGGTGTCCCTTCAAAAAGTCTGCCACATCCTCCAGCGAATAAGGTGTCACCACAGAATAATTCACCCACATCATCGCTGGTGATAGGGGGAAAATAGTAGGCAATATGTCCGCTCGTATGACCGGGAACAAAAAAGACCTCAGCCGTGCGATCGCTAAACTGAACCTCGTCTCCCTCTTGTAAAAATACTTGTTGTCCTGGAATTCTGCCCCGATCTTGGGTTCCCCCATAGACACAGACATCAGGGTATCGCTGAATTAATTCTTGATTTCCACCCACATGATCCCAATGATGATGAGTGTTAAAAATTGTTACTAACTCGGCATCCAGTTTTTCCAGATGCTGTAATACAGGTTGAGCCTCGGCTGGATCAACCACAGCAGCAATGTTCTGTTCAGGTTCATGCAGCAAAAAGATATAATTATCCGAAAGGGCTGGTAGTCGATGGACTTGCATATTGAATCGTTCCTCCTCAGAAAAGTCTGTGATCAATCATTTTTCGTATTCGACAGATCAACCACCTCAATGGCAAATCGCCTCAATAGGCATTAGATTAGTAATGGAAATACTCAAGAGCCTTTAACCTTCATCCTATCTCTACTGCCGCTCACTCAGCTTGAGATGACGAATCTCGGTTAACTAGGCTATCGTAAGTCAAGACTCTAGTGCAGCCCTAAAAACAAGTAACCGCCCATGGCAGGAACTGTTCAACGCCCCTCTAGTCCCGCGATCGCGCCAATTGTTGATCGGATTCTCGATGCAGGTCAATTGAGCCGTTGGGAGTATCTTCAGTTGGTGACTACGATGCTTTCTGACTATAAAGTTACCGAAGAGGAACGTAGTTATATTAATCGGGTCTTGGATGAACGGCAAATGGGACGACTACAGTGGATCAGTTAAGAAAGACCAACGTGTTGAAACCCAAGCGAAAAATTTCATTAGTTGTCAGTGACTTATCAAGCAGTGGATCGGGCAGATGGGGCGGCGCGGTTCGACCTTTTTTATTGTATCAAGCTCTGCAAAAACTTAATTATGAAGTTGAAGTCATAGGATTTGTTCCCCAGGAGCAAAGTCAATATATTCCGCAGTCGGAAATTCCTATTATTACGATTCCAGCTTATAATTATCCAAAATTTATTATATCCATTAATACTCTCATTAAGCATATTCAAGGCAATATTATTTATGCCAGCAAACTAAAACCAACCAGTTTTGGTGTCGCCCTCATTCACAAATTTAAAACCCGATGTCCTGTTCTATTAGATATAGACGATTGGGAGTTAAGTTGGTACGGCGGTGATGACTGGACATACCGTCCTAGCGTAAAACAATTCGCTAGAGATATTTTAAAACCTGACGGCGCTCTCAGAAATCCTAATCATCCTGTTTATTTAAGGTTGACAGAAGGTTTGGTTTCTCAAGCTGATGTGATCACAACTCACACCCATTTTATGCAAGAACGGTTTGGTGGTGTATATCTACCTCAGGGCAAAGATACGACAGTATTCGATCCCAGTCAGTATAATCCAGAAACCAGTAGAAAACGATATGGTCTGGCTGATTATCGAGTTCTCATGTTTCCAGGAGCGCCACGACCTTATAAAGGTGTAGAAGATGTTTTAATCGCGCTCGATCAATTAAATGAGCCAGACTTAAGGCTTGTCATTGTTGGGGGAAGTCCCTACGATGATTATGATCATCAACTAATGAAAAAATGGGGACATTGGATGATCAAGCTACCGAGGTTATCTGTATCAGCAATGCCTGAAGTGGTTGCGGCAGCTCATATTGTGGTCGTTCCTCAGCGAGACACTCCAGCCGCTAAAGCTCAGTTTCCGCTAAAATTAACTGATGCGATGGCAATGGGAAAACCAATTTTATCGACTCGCGTTGGCGACATTCCAGAAATTTTAGGAGACACGGGTTATCTGGTCGATGCTAGTTCTCCTGAACAAATTGCTGATAAAATTAAGTGGATATTTCAAAATTATTCAAATGCAATTGAGCGAGGAAAAAAAGCTAGACAAAGGTGTGTAGAGAATTACAGTATAGATAAAATGGCAGATGTATTATCTGACCTGATTAATCAAGTATAGTTTTAGGCGTTGATTATACTAAATCAATAATACTCTATGGCTTCTAATCTATTATCAAAAGTTATTAGACGATATCCCGTTCGAGTGGCGACAACGGTTCTCTTAGGATTATCTGGTGGATTATTTAACGGTATAGGAACAGCCTTAATTGCTCCTATCGTTTTAAATCTTTTAGGGATAGATTTAGACTTAAAGAGCGGTCCGCCAATTCTTCAGGCGATCATGGCACCCTTTAATAACCTGCCGGAAAATTATCGGCTGGTAGCAATGGCGGGGGCTATTGTGGGACTCATTATTTTAAAAAATCTTTCTAATTATGCCAGTACATTAGCCTCCAGTTCCTTAAGACGCCGAATTACATGTGATTTACGAGAAGCCGGCGTCAAATTATTGCTCGACGTGGATATAGATTTTTACTCTCGCATGAAAGTCGGTGATCTAGTGAATCGGCTGGGGACAGAAATTGGTCGAGCAGCTGGGGAAGTCAGCACCCTACTGAATATGATGGTGACGGTAACGAATGCCCTAGTCTTTATCGCCTTGCTACTGGCTCTTTCCTGGCAATTGACGTTAGCTTCAACGGTTCTAGTGGCTATTGTGGCGTTAGTCAATCAATACTCGATTAGTCGTGCCAAAGCATTTGGTAAACAGCTATCAGATATGTCAAAAGCTTATTCGATTGCTGTGCTAGAAACGTTGAGCGGAATTCGACTGGTTAAAGCGACTGGTAATGATGAGAGAGAGTATCAACGCATCCGAAAGCTAATTCGCGATCGCGAAAAGGCGGATTTTAAATCTCAGGCAAACAATGCAGCCATAGGACCTGTTGGTGAAGTGACTAGCATTGTCGGTTTGCTGGGGATTGTGTTTATGGGGCGAATATTTTTTGCCAGTCAGATAGAGGCTCTATCGGCGGTACTACTAAGTTTTCTCATCTTACTACAACGGCTCTTACCGTTAATTTCCCAGTTAAATAAAGCGAGGGGTTCCCTAGCGAATAGTTCAGCCAGTGTGGAAGTGGCACATGACTTCTTGCGTCATGATAATAAGCCCTTTATGCAGCCGGGTTCTCAGCCTTATCATCCCTTAAAAAAAGGAATTCATTTCCATCAGCTATCCTTTGCCTATCCGACTCAACCGAACAAGGTAGTGTTAAAAGAGGTTAATTTAGACTTACCTCGTGGGACAACATTAGCGTTAGTGGGAGCATCGGGTGCCGGTAAGTCAACGTTAGCGGATTTATTACCACGATTTTATGATCCCACCGAGGGGAGTATCACCCTAGATGGAACCGATTTACGGGAGTTTGATATCAAAAGTCTCCGTAATAATATGGGAATTGTTAGCCAAGATACGTTTTTGTTCAATACCTCGGTTCATGATAATATTGCCTATGCTCGACCAGATGCTTCCGAAAAAGATGTAATTGAAGCAGCGCGACGGGCGAATGCCTTAGAATTTATCGAACAACTCCCTGGAGAGTTTAATACGATGATTGGCGATCGCGGGGTGCTATTATCAGGAGGACAGCGTCAGCGCCTTGCTATTGCTCGCGCTATTTTACAAAATCCGGATATCTTGATTCTGGACGAAGCTACAAGTGCATTAGATACGGTTTCTGAACGGTTGGTGCAAGAAGCGCTGGAGGAATTGAGTCGCGATCGCACTACTCTAGTGATTGCTCACCGCCTTTCCACGGTGCAAAACGCCGATCAAATTGCCGTCTTAGAGAAAGGATGTGTGATGGAAGTCGGGAAACATGACGAACTTTTACGCAAAGGCGGATATTATGCGCGATTGTACCAGATGCAATTTGCGGAACATCCTCAAGCTAAGCCGAAAACGAATCCCACTTTAATGAAAGCCTCTCACGAAGTCCGAACCATGCTCAATTCCATGCTCGGTTCTATCCGGTTGTTAGCGGATGACTTAGTAGATACTCCAGAAGAGGAGAATGAATTACTAGAAGAATCTTATAGTTCAGCTATCAATATTCTCAATACTATTGAATTGTTTGAGAATAGTGCTAGAATGGCAAAAAAATAGGCGTTATCCTATTCAAAAACTTAAAAAAATATAACAATCCGATGAATAAACATTATATTTTTTTCACGAGAAATGTCTTACCTAAACCAGAAGCTCATATAGTTCATGATGTTAATACTGCTAATGCAGCAGCAAACCTAGGTTATCCCGCTGTCTTAGTCTATCTTCAGAAACCACAGCAGTCCCTTAATCCCATTGACTGGATTTATCCATTTCGCCTGAGCCAGCCAGAGGAAAAAATCGTTAAATATTACAATATTGACAATAAACTTAAAGTTATTCCCCTCGCTATGCCGTGGCCCATTGGTCGAATTGGAGGAAAGTGGACTCACCCCAGTACGATAGTCTGCAAGTACTATTTTCCTATTCATATTTTTCCTCATACTAAAATTTTGCATACTTTAGATTGGAATTTGGTGAAAATAGCTATTAAATCGGGCATTGCAGTGATTTACGAGCGAGAACACTATCCCAACCATAAATATGAACCAGAAATTGTCCAGCATCCTCTCTTTCAAGTAGCGGTCACAGTTGCCGAACCTGTGCGCGAGAAAATGATTCAAAAAGGGATGCCACCAGAGAAAATTCTCAAGCTTCATCTTAGCTTTAATCAATCATTTCTAGTTCGACAACCTGACAAAGCTAAACAATGGCGACAAAAGTTGCTAGCCGAGGGAAGACAAAACTTGGTAGTATATTCAGGAGGATTGTATCGATTTAAAGGGGTTGATCTGCTAATTGATGTTGCTAAAAAATTACCCCAGATTCAATTTGCCTTTGCCGGAGGAGATGAATCGCAGGTACAAGCCTATCGGCAACTAGCTAGGGAAAAGCAAGCGGATAATGTTAAGTTCTTGGGTTACATTCAGCACGAACATTTACCTAGTTTACTGCAAGCTGCCGATATTTTAGCTCATCCTCACTGTTCGGGCGAAGCAGCAACGTTTACCTCACCCCTCAAATTTTTTGAATATTTGGCGTCTGGCACTCCTATTGTAGCAACAGAAATCCCACCATTAATGGAATTCAAGGAGACAAATATGATTGCGGTTTGGTGTGAACCTGATAATCCCAATCAATTCGCTCATTGCCTTCAATATACCCTAGAAACCTATCCCCGAAGAGTGAATGGTTATTCAGAGCAAATTTGTTTTGCCCGTCAATTTTCTTGGGAAAATCGATTATCAAGCATTATGAGTCACATAAAAAATGCATTATGTAATTAATTAAGTAACGAGGAGGAAAATAGCAAATGTTCAATTGTATTATATTAGGTTCAGGACGTAGTGGAACTAGTATGGTGGCTGGGACTCTGAATGGTGCAGGATATTTCATGGGAGATAGGATAATGTCTCCAACTCGAATCAATCCTAAGGGCTATTTTGAATCAAAAAATGTTGAAGCTATTAATGAAGAATTATTGAGTCAGGTCGTACCTGCACGACCAAGAGGAATAATTGGAAATTTTTTCAAAAACAGACCGACTAGAAATCAACGCTGGCTTGCCAGAATACCTTTGGAAAAAAAAGTTCATTGTTCTCAGGAAATAGCAGAAAAAATAGAATCATTAACGCAGAAACAACCTTTTTGCTTTAAAGATCCTCGCTTCTGTTATACATTGCCTGCCTGGAGACCATTTTTAATGGATACTGTATTTTTGTGTATATTTAGACATCCAGCGGCAACTGCTTCCAGCATACTGAAAGTTCGTGAAAAGCAAAAATATTTACATAATTTTTCAATAAATTTTGGTCAAGCACTGCAAGTATGGGAACTCATGTATCAGCACATTTTGAAAATCCATATACACAAAGGTAAATGGTTATTTATTCACTATAACCAAGTATTAGAAGGGACAGGACTTGATAAAATTGAAGAGTTTATTGATGGCAACGTAGACCGTAACTTTCCTGATGCTTCCTTACAAAATTCTGACTCATTTGAACCTGTATCGGCAAAGACTTATGAAGTTTATGAAGAATTATGTAAGTTGGCTAACTATAAAGAGTAAATTTTGGCAATTACATGAGTTGATTAATAAATAAAGTTTAGTTTTTTATGTAAAAAAATTGTTGCATTTAATCCCAATAAACTGATTTCCAGGAGTTCAAAATATGATAATGCCTAATTTTTTAATTGTAGGGGCGGCGAAAACAGGAACGACTTCACTTTATAGATATTTAAAGCAGCATCCGCAAATTTACATGAGTCCTGCAAAAGAACCAAAGTTCTTTGCCTATGAAGGAGAAACATTGAATTTTTGCGGTCCCGATGACTCCAAAGAAGCCAAGTCAGTTGTGACTAACATTGATGCCTATCAAGCACTATTTGATAAAGTAACCGATGAAATAGCGATTGGCGAAGCATCTACAATCTACCTTTACAGCTCGAATGCGGTTAAACGGATAAAACACTATATTCCTCATGTGAAGCTGATTACTATGCTTCGCAATCCAATTGATAGAGCTTATTCAAATTTTTTACATTTGGTCTACCAAGGTCGTGAACCATTAACAGATTTTGCCCAAGCTCTTGAACAAGAAGAACAGCGAATATTAGATAACTGGTGGCCTTTTTGGCATTACAAAAAACGGGGGTTATACTATGTCCAACTGAAACGCTACATTGATGTGTTTGAACGTGATCAGATTAAAGTTTATATCTATGAAGATTTCCAGAATAATCTTTTCAGTGTTTTGCCAGACATTTTTAAATTTTTAGAAGTCAACGAAACATTTATTCCTTGTTTATCCGAAAGAGTTAGAGAATCCCGCCGCGCTCCAAAAAATAAAACTTTATATGCACTCTTTAACAAACCAAACCCAATTAAATCGATGTTGAAGCCACTGTTTCCCGATAAACTGCGCCAGCAAATTACGTTCACTGTTAACAATGGAAATCTTGTTAAACCTAAAGTTTCACAAGAAGTCCGCAAGCAACTCGTCGAATTTTATAGAGAAGACATTCTTCAGCTTCAAGAGTTGCTTCAGCGAGATTTATCAAAATGGTTAGAGTATTGAGAATGAAGCGACTTTGGCAGAAAAACTTTGCTAAAACTTGACAAATTCAGCATTTATAAGGCAAAATAAGAAGCTGCCTTTCTACACCTGCTCGGATCAGGTAAAGATATAGCAAAAGCAGCTCAAAGTCTGAGAGTCACAGCGATTTATCGCTTCTCTACGGGATTAGGACTAAGGAAAAGTCGTTAGGCTTAGTACAAGTGTTAAGCTAGACAGTGCTGTCGCTTGTATATCTGATGTTGTGTCTTAGTCCTAACCTACTAATGAGCTAGCTACCTGTACGGCTACATTTAAGGACAATTCCATGAGTTACGCAATTATTGAGACAGGCGGAAAACAACTACGAGTTGAACCCGGTCGTTTTTACGACATTGAACACCAACCCGTTGAACCCGAAGAAAAAGTCACCAATGAACGGGTGTTGCTGGTTGAAAATAAATGTGATGTCACCATAGGTCAGCCTTGGGTTGATGGAGCAACCGTTGAAGGCACGGTAATGCGACATTTTCGCGATCGCAAAATCCTGGTCTACAAGATGAAGCCGAAGAAGAAAACCCGCAAAAAGCGGGGACATCGCCAGGAAATTACCCGCCTGATGGTTGATGCTATTAGTATGAATGGTTCAGTGTTAGCGGGTACTAGCGCTGAGTCCACGGAAACACCGACTCCGGCGACGCCTGTGGAGGTAATGCCACCTGAGGCTGAGGAGTCAGCCCCTGAAGCAACATCGGAAACTGCTTCAGAATAAGAATAGGAATCCACTCACACGATTAAAACAAGAGGAGACTATGGCTCACAAGAAAGGTACAGGTAGTACTCGTAACGGTCGTGACTCTAATGCCAAACGGCTAGGCGTTAAACGCTTTGGCGGTCAAGTGGTCAAAGCCGGTAACATTTTAGTGCGTCAGCGGGGTACCAAATTCCACCCCGGTATCAATGTCGGTCGCGGCAAAGATGATACACTATTTGCCCTGATTGATGGCACGGTGACGTTTGAGAGAAAGGGTAAATCTGGCAAGAAAGTGAGCATTTACCCCATGGCAGCTGAAGCTGAACTGGCAACAGCTCAGGTTTAGATTTGTAGGTTGGGTCTAGGGAAGAGACCCAACCTACCCCCTGAAGCTAGCTCAGTTGTAACCCCGTTCATGTTAAGATACATTTCAATTCTGAAAATTCGGTTAGAAAGGAAGACTTAACTATGGAAGCATCCATGCTGTTGGCGAAATTGCCTGAAGCCTACTCTATCTTTGACCCTATCGTAGACGTTCTCCCAGTCATCCCCGTCTTTTTCTTGCTGCTAGCGTTTGTTTGGCAAGCGGCTGTGGGTTTCCGTTAAATCCCCAAAATCAATTAGGCAAAGGACACCCAGTTAAGGGAAATGACACTGACTTTAGAGTTTGTAGTAAGCGATGCGAGCGCTTCTGGTACTAAAGTGCCAACTACGAACCCAGATTGAGTCAGCGACATTCCAGTTAAGGGTGTCCTGATTCATCGTACACAGCGTTATGCCTTAGCTACGTCCGCCAATCGTTTTCTGAAACGCGGCTCGCTCACCAAGGCGCTTGATATAGTCGGATATAGCGGGGTACTCGCTCAAGTCAAGCTGTAACATGATCGGGATATAACTCAAATACGATCCCACCGCCACATCAGCCACACTAAACTCGTCACCTAACAAAAACGGTTGATTCTGTAAACGTTGCTCAAGCGGGGGAAATAATTTCGGCATTTCCCGCTCTCGACTCGCCTCCACAAAAATTCCCGGACCAAGGGTTGCATTGGCAAACAGAATCCATTGAGCGATCGTTGCTTGTTTTTCCAATCCGTTCAGGTTGCCATATTTTTGAGCCAGGTAGAGCAAAATTGCCCCCGACTCCCACAGTTGAAAATCCCCATCCACAATAGCGGGGACTTTGCCCATGGGATTAATCGCCAGATAATCCGGCTGACGATGTTCCCCAGCTTGCATGTCCAACAACACATAGTCATAGGGAACGCTCAATTCTTCCAAATACCACTGGACAATTGACGCTCGACTGCGGGAGCCACCATAAAGTTTTAGCATCGTCGTTCGGGTTAAAGAACTTTGTGAGTATATTCGTGCTGTTTAACGTCGTCTTCCTTTCGCACAACCCGCACCTGATTCAGCAAACGCTTGCGTTCGATGGAGTAATTGAAATCATTGCGCGTTGTACCAGGGGGAATGTGGGCTTGTGCCTCCGGACGAGTTTTGTAAGTGCGAGCGGCTGCGATCGCGCGGACGATAAAATCATCGCAAAAATGAGCTTCGGCGGGAAATTCCGGCGGTTTTTCAGGGTTATCACCACTGATCACCTCGCCCAATGTGGTACCACATGCCATGGAATAGGAGGTAGGAATCCCTTTGAGAATTGCCTCCAGAGCCGCCGAAGGAATCGGTTCCAGGATTTTTACCTCCTCAATTTCACCCTCTTGTTTCAAGAAGCAGGTGGCTAATCCTACCACTAAATAGTTCTCTGCACTAACGTCAGGAGCATCCTGTAATGCTGTTGCCGTTGCCATATTTTGAGTTTCCTTTACGATTCCTAACCCAAACCAATCAGTTACTTCGGTTGCATTTTACCACCTTATTCCTTACCTTCTGCCCTCTGCCTTGGAGCCTAATCACTGTCAGCGGAATGTAAAGAAACATTGCAGATTTCTGGCATATCACCGTCAGCCTTGTAAGGTTGGGGGACGGAGCATCGCCAGATGGCAATAAAGATCGAGAGTGCTAATCGCCAGCGGAATGAACTCGTGTTGGATTGTGCCAATTGCTGTAGGGTCACACAGCTAGCGGGGTGAACAACACCCAGGATAGAGGGAATGACTCAGCGTTATTCATTAAGCTTTCAGGAAAGCAGCTAAGCTGTGCTGTAGATTTCTCATAGAACATCAATACGTTGGGTTGGGTTGTCGATTATTAAGAGGAGTAAAGACGCCTCAGGAAGTGACACACCGACACCAACTCGCGGGGTGCAGCCAGACTTAAGGTTGATTGTAGATAGACCGCAGGTGTTGTTGGAGGACGATTATGAACGCTCATGTATTTATCAAAGGCGATGAAGAGAATAGACAATGGACTCCCATGTCCCGCCGCAAACCCCAGCCTTTACCCACGATTAAACTGACCCCTCGAACCCCTAACCACCTTTCGATTAAGAGTTTACGCACTTCGGCTCAACGCAAAGCCAAACAGGGAGAGTACAGTAGTGCGATCGCGCTTTTGAGTCAAGCTATTAAACATCATCCTACCCACGCCATTGACTATAACAACCGAGGATTGATTTACTTCCAAATGGGTCAGCGTCAAAAAGCTTTAGACGATTACAACCGAGCTTTACAGCTCAATCCCGAATTGGACAGCGCTTACAATAATCGTGGCAATTACTATGCTGCTACGGGACAACTCGCCAAAGCACTCGCCGATTACGAAAAAGCATTGGATCTCAATCCGCGTAATGTTCGCACTTGGATTAACCAAGCCATCACGTTTCGGGAACTAGGACTTTATGACCTCGCCATCGAAAACCTGGACTTAGCGTTAATCCTAGGATGCCTACAAAACCACATCTATGCCGAACGAGGTCGTACTTATCATCTGCGAGGAGACTGGAACTGTGTGATCGCAGACTATCAACGTGCCCTCTGTGAGCTTCCTGTATCTGGTACATCAGGTCGTTTGCGCCGGAAAGTTGAAACCTGGATGGGTGAGTTACTTGATCCCTTAAGCGCATGAATTTAAACCTCAACAGGGGGTTGAAACTGTTCCCTGTTCCCTGTTCCCTGTTCCCTGTTCCCTGTTGCCTCTCCCCACTCCAAAACTCCCTACAGCAGCCCCTATTTAGTTATCGGGCATGAGACGGCGATCTTCCCAGACGACTTGACGCTGATTGGGATCAACCCGATAACTTTGCTCTTGCATCACTCGTCTAGTTTGGGTTGGATCAAACGCTTCGCCGAAGTCATTGCGGAGTTTATTAACACGGCTTTGGGTGCGTTTCACTTCAGATCGAACTTCTTGCAACTTCGCCTTTTGGGACAGATGATAGGGCAACAGTTGTGCCAATCCCGCGATCGCGGCAGTACAAAGAATCAGATTTACCACTAACTTAACCGTAATTTCACCCGCAACGACGGAGTAGGAATGCCGTCGAGGACGACGCTCTTGACGCGGAACCCGGCGACGGGTTGGTAACGGTTGCTGAGTTGGTTGAGAGGTTGGAATTGCATTCATAAAGAGTTTTCCTCAGGCAATACCCTGCTGCGGATATTCAAATAAACTACAGCATTTTACTGCCATTATCCGGAATCTGAGGGGTGTGACTCAAACCGTATCTACAAGACAAGGCTTAGCATCACACCCCTCATCCTTGCCAATTCCCAGCCAGATTGATTGAGAATGAGAACTACTTACTTATAGAGTGCCGTAGCTAGACGGAAGGCTAAGATACCGGGAATGAGCGCTACGACGAGAGCGACAAAAACTTGGGTATCTGAGATGCTCATTGTTTACAAGCTCCTAATTAAACGTCAATATGACCTTTAGTCTACTGGCTATTGCTCCGTTTTAGGCAGAAATTTCGGGCAACACGTTAAGATTAGTTAACAGAAGGCTCAGCAAGAGTCGCTGACGCCCTCGCCAATACTCGAAATCATTATTCATTTCATTAATGCTGGATCAAGTTTTTAAGTTACCATTCAATCTAGGAATAGAAGCCCCCTTAGTCCTGCTGATTTTGGTTGCCCTAGAAGCCGTGTTGTCAGCCGATAACGCGATCGCCCTGGCAGCAATCGCTCAAGGGTTAGACGACAAACGACTCCAGCGACAGGCGCTGAACTTTGGTTTGGTGGTGGCTTATGTTCTGCGGATTAGCCTGATTCTCACGGCAACGTGGGTGGTCAAGTTTTGGCAATTTGAACTCCTCGGTGCGGCTTATCTACTCTGGTTAGTCTTCGAGCATTTTACCTCAGAGGAAGATGAACAACATCACCATCATGGACCGAGATTTACGTCGCTGTGGCAAGTGATTCCCTTGATTGCCATTACGGATCTAGCGTTTTCCTTAGATAGCGTCACCACCGCGATCGCGATTTCTGACCAAATCTGGCTGGTTCTAGCGGGTGGCACTATTGGTGTGATTACCCTACGGTTTATGGCAGGATTATTCATCCGCTGGTTACAAGAGTATGTCAACCTGGAGGATGCGGGTTACATTACCGTCGGTATAGTCGGATTGCGACTTTTGGTGCGGGCGATTAATCCCGAATTCGTGCCGCCAGAATGGTTAATGATTACTATTATTGCCTTGATCTTCCTTTGGGGATTTTCTCAACGCACGAATGAAGCAGACAACTCACTACCAGAAGCTAATGAACAGCTTGAGTAAGTAGGGGGGAAAATTAAAGTTAACGGTGAGGATCGTCATTCGTCATTCGTCATTCGTCATTCGTCATTCGTTTACTCCCCCATCTGGCGGGGGGGGGGGGGGGGGGGGGGGGGGGGGGGGGGGGGGGGGGGGGGGGGGGG
>CAZNNK010000018.1:0-19515 GCA_964574085.1 uncultured Coleofasciculus sp. | reverse complement strand
AGATACAGTTACGGTTTCCTGATTCTCTGTCGATGCTTCTCCAGCTAGGGATATCCAGTAACCACAACGTTTGAGACAGAGCTTATCTTCTGATTGATATAACCAGTCATTAATGTTATCAGGTACTACAACAACCACGAGGATTAGAGGTGGATATTGCTGGGAAACTCTCAGTTATTCATAATTCTTAACTTTGAGTGGATACTTCAGATGATTTTCATCTAGAATTGCTCTTGAAGTACATTTGAGTTGAACGTATAGCTGAGGATTCCCCATTATTCCCTGCACACCAATCCCTGTAAAGATCAAGTCAATTCCCAGTTGATCTAAGGGCGTAGTTGTTCTCTGGAACGAGTAACCTGCGGCTGAGGCGATCGCATAAACATAAGCATAGCTGAATTCTTCTTTTTGGATGTTAATATTCACCCTGATTAAACCTTCTACCCAGTTATCGCAAATTAAATTATGTCCCTATCCCAGCAGTCTAGCCAATCCCGCCCCATATACCTGGACTACCACTCTACCACCCCCACTGACCCCAGAGTGGCAACCCAAATGCTACACTACATGACTACCGCCTTTGGTAACGCTAGCAGCATTGACCATACTTATGGAGATGAAGCCGAACAAGCTGTCTCCCAAGCCGCAACTCATATCGCTAACTTAATCGGATCATCCGCCAAGGAAATTATCTTCACCTCTGGCGCAACTGAAAGCATTAACCTCGCCCTCCAAGGATTCGTTAGACTATTCCATAGTAATACCTCAAAAATACCCCGCCTTGCTGTCTCCCCAGTGGAACATAAAGCCGTTTTAGACACCTGCAATACCCTCGCCAAAAAAGGATTAGCCGAAATCATTAATCTTCAGGTTGACTCCAAAGGTAGACTCGACTTGGATTATCTGGAAAACACCTGTAAAAACGGCATTTCCTTGCTGTGTGTTATGGCAGCCAATAACGAAATTGGCACGATTTATCCCATCCAAAATATCGGACAAATTGCCCAAACCCACAGAATCCCCTTCCTCTGTGATGCATCCCAAGCCGTCGGAAAAATTCCGATCAATTTTCACGACTGGGGGATCACCTATCTAGCCATCTCCGCCCATAAACTCTATGGACCCAAAGGTTCAGGCGCATTAGTGGTGCGAAAAAAATATCCCCTAGAACCAATTCTCTGGGGTGGAGGTCATCAGAACGGTATGCGATCGGGTACACTTAATGTTCCCGGTATTGTCGGTTTAGGCGAAGCCTGTCGCCTGCGTCAGTTAGAAATGACCGAAGATGAAACCGCGATCGCATCCTCTAGAGACAAACTCCAAACCCTACTGCAAGACAGCATTCCCGGCGTTGTCATTAATGGCGATACTACGAACCGCCTTGCTGGGAATCTCCATATTTCCATTCCCGATATTCCCAATAGTGCAGTGATTGCCAGAATCCGTTCCCAACTCGCCATCTCCACCGGTTCCGCCTGTACGTCGGGGGTAGAGACACCGTCTCATGTGCTGCGAGCGATCAAGTTATCGGATCATTTAATAGACGGAGCATTACGTATCGGTTTAGGCAAATTTACAACAGATACAGAAATTAGTCAAGCCGCTGAAATTTTGTCAACAGCCGTTAGCAAAATTCGTCAAGCTATTGATGGAAATTAGACAAAAACTAAGCCCAAAGCCTAAACTCGCTGAGAATAAAACTCATCAAAACCCTTGCACCGCTATCAGGAAAAATGTACCCTTACTCCCCCTGCTTCCAGACGTGCCATGGCACGTCTCTACATTGCTCCCCCGCTCCCCCTCACCACAACACTTATTCAGCAGCCCCTACTTAGGTTACTAACTGGGTAATTCGATCGCGAATTCTGTTCCTTGACCGGGAGTAGAATCGCAGCGCAACTCACCCCCATGGCGTTCCACGACAATCTGATAACTGATAGACAACCCTAAACCCGTTCCCTTACCTACAGGTTTGGTGGTAAAAAATGGATCAAATATACGCTGATAAACCTCGGTCGGTATTTCTGCACCATTGTTTCCCATATATATTACCACCTTTGACCCCCCCTGACTTTCGCTATCCTTAGACCCTTCCTCACCGGGAATCACAGCCGTGCGAACCCAAAGTTTGGGTTCAAAGTCCAGGTCAGTTTCCAGTTTCTCCTCTAAGGCATCAATGGCATTACTGAGGATATTCATAAACACCTGATTAAGCTGACCCGGATAACATTTAACCTTAGGGAGTTGACAATACTCTTTAATCAGATGAATCTGAGGACGGGAGGATTGCTGTTTGAGTCGGTGCTGTAATAACAGCAGGGTATTATCAATCCCTTCATGAATATCGACCCGCTTATACTCCGCTTCATCCAGACGCGAAAAATTGCGTAAGGATTGCACGATCTTAGTGATGCGCTTCGCTCCCTCTCCCATGGATGTCAGCAGTTTAGGAAAATCATAGCTGATAAAATCGAGGTCGATACTATCGATTTGTTCCGCGATCGCGCTGACAGGTTCTGGATAATGCTGTCGATAAAGTTGGACTAAGTGAAGCAGGGTTTGAGCATACTCCGTCGCTGGCTCGATATTCCCATAGATAAAACTGGTGGGATTATTAATTTCGTGGGCAATTCCCGCCACCATTTGCCCCAACGACGACATTTTTTCGGCTTGAATCAGTTGGGTTTGAGTGTGTTTTAATTCATTGAGAGTGAATTCTAACTCCCGTGTTTTTTGCCGCTCTCGTTCCTCCGCCTGCTTGCGCTCGGTGATATCGGTAATTGAACCAACAGCGCGGATAGGATTCCCTATCTCATCCCAATGTGCCTGTCCCCGCACCAATACCCATTTATAACTCCCATCTTGACAGCGCATCTGATACTCTAAAGAATAATCAGGGGTTTCTCGGTTAAGATGACGCTCAAAGGTGTCCTGAACTAAGGGGACATGATCCGGATGAATATAACTCATCCATTTGTCAAACGTATTGATCTTCTCATAATCATATCCGAGTATTTCCAAACACCGGGGTGATAGAAAATGCTCATGGGTAATCAGGTTATAGTCCCAAATCCCATCATTATTGCCCTTAAGCGCTAATTGCCAGCGTTCCTCACTCTTTCTCAGCTTGATTTCTGCCCGTTTGCGCTCAGTAATATCTTGTCCAATGCCAATACTGGTACCATCACTCAGGCGAATATTTGCCCAAGAGGTTTCCAGAATTTGACCGTTTTTAGTCCGCAGGCTGAAATCTTGCCATTTCCCGGACGCATTGAACATAAAATCTAAAACCTGCTGGCGATCTGTTGGATTGGGATAACATTCGGTTAACAAATCAATCGTATCCAATTCACCTTTATCCCACCCTAAAACCCGTTCCACCTCTCGGTTCACTAATCGAATATGACCCGTGGCATCATAAAAACAAATCATCACCGGAATATGGTCAAAAATCTTTTGTAACAGTTCTTTCTGATAGCGGAGTTGTTCTTCAGCTTGTTTGCGTTCGGTGATATCGCGGGTAGACCCCACCATTCGCACCGGATGTCCCGCTTCATCCCAGAGGGCTTGGGCGCGAGAGTGTAGCCACTTGTAGGTTCCATCCTGACAGCGTAGACGATACTCGATCGCGTAATGGGGAATTTTTTGCGCTAGGTAATCTTGTAGACTCTGATTCACCAAGCCAATATCATCAGGATGCAGATGGTTTTGCCATCCCTGAAAGTCCAGTGCAAATTGATCGTCATCGTATTCCAGGATTTCGCGGTAGCGATTGGAAATAAAGGCTTTACCTGTGGTAATATTCCAATCCCAAATCCCATCCTGATTCCCCTGAAGCGCTAATTGCCAACGTTCTTCACTTTCCCGGAGGGCGGCTTCAGCTTGTTTGCGATCGCTAATATCAGTGGCGGTTCCTAAAATTTGCTCTGGCTTCCCTTCCTGGTTCCAGGTAAAGACTGTCTCCCGACTAGACAGCCAGCGCCATTCCCCATTTTTGTGCTTAATCCGATATTCTAAATCAAACACCTGGTCAGCCTGGGCGGTTTCCAAGTGCTGAAAATGGTGGAGAATTCTTGGTAAATCATCGGGGTGCATCAGCGTCACCAGAACATCATCCTCCATCTGGATCACGTCTTCCGGTGTATAGCCAAGCAGGTTCTGGATTTTGCGATTAAAGTAAAGAATTTGCTTATTGATGCGGTCATAAATATACAAGATGCTGGGATTTGCCTGAGTAATCGCCCGCAGCAACCGTTGGTTTCCTTGCAGGGCTTCTTCAATCTGTTTTCGCTCGGTAATATCTTGCATTTGAGCAAGACCATACAACGGGTTACCCCGACTATCTCGCACCAGAGAAACGCTCAAAAGAATCCAGATACTATGTCCCTGTTTATGACTATATCGCTTTTCTAAATGGTAGTAACGAATGTCACCGTTGAGGAGTTGACGGGTATAATCACGTTCCGCTTCTAAGTCGTTGGGATGGGTGATTTCTGGGCAAGTCTTGGCTAATAATTCGGCTTCGGAATAGCCCAGAATTTCACACAAGTAACGATTAACTTTCAGGAAATGACCATCCAAAGCAACCAGCGCCATCCCACTAGCGGCGTAGTTAAACGCCTTACGGAAACAGTCTTCACTCTCTCGCAGTTCAGCTTCCATCCGTTTGCGATCGCTAATATCCCGCGCCACCCAGACAACCGAGTTTTGGGCGATCGGGGAAATACTGGCGCTAAACCAAACCTCTCGCCCCTGTAGCCACAGACAGTAATCTAAAGTCAGGGTTTGCTGGGTGGCGATCGCCTGCTGAATCGTTTCCATCCATACTGAATCCGTTTGGGTGGGATCTCCTAACAATCGCTGGATCGTCTGATCCATAAACGTGGTATCCTCATACAGACAACTTGAAGCGGTGGGAATAACTTCAATCTCTTGAATCTGGTGATCATGAGTATCAATCACCAGGACGATATCCGTCATTGCCTCAAACACAGCCCGGATTTTGGCTTCAGAGGATTGAAATTTTGCTTGCAGTAATTCACGCTTACTAATTTCCTGTCGCAGTTGCTGATTTAACTGGCGTAATTGAGATGTTTGCTGATCTAACAACTGTTCTAAGGTATCCACGGTTTGATAAATATCAATGGGATTAATCGTGTTCAGGATCTGCGTCTGCGTAATTAAACCTGCCAATTCTCCGGCTTCACCCGATACAACCAAACGTCGCACGCGATGCTGCTGCATGAGTTGATGGGCTGTCCAAATCGAGTCAGTGGGTTGAATGAGTAATAGCGGGGTACTCATTACCGTGGTAACGGGGGTGTTTGCCAGATCCAATCCCAAGTTGCCAAACTGGACAATATCCCGTTCGGTGACAATACCCACTGGGCGGAGTAAGTTTTGAGTGTGTAGGGGCGGGTTTAGGGAATTCGGTTGTGCTATTGGTAACGTTTCTGCAAAACCCGCCTTGACTGAATTTTGCGGGGAAACGGGGAACTCAGCCTCTTGGACAATCACCACACAACTGACTCGTTGTGCATTCATCAGTTGTGCGAGTTCCAGAATAGAAGTTGTCTCCATGGCGTGAATCACACGGGTAGCCATCACATCGGAGACTTGTTTGTGGTTAAGTAAATCAACGGGTTGGAGAACATCACGAATCGTTTGCGGTGTGATTAAACCGATTAAATTTCCCGTCTCTCCCACCACCGGAAGATGACGAATTTTATACTGACGCAGCCGATTAATCACGGTAACAATATCTTGAGCTTCAGTTTCGGTGATCGTCATCACTGAAGTCGTCATCACCGACGCCAGAGATAAGGTTCGCCAGTCAACACCGGAAGCAATGAGTTGCACGGTATCTCGTTCTGTAAAAATACCTACAACCAGACCATTCGGTTGATGATTGGCTAGTACAAGTAGACAACTGCTGTGAGTCTGAGTCATCCGCGCCAAAGCCTCCTCCACCGAGATATCGGGTGTCGCGGTGAGAGGATAGCGATTGATCGCTAAACCATTGTTATGATTCAGTTTAAAAGCAGTAGCAATGCTCATGGAGAAGCGCTCCTGAAGCCAACGGTTTTTCTGTCTTCCTATTTAATTCAAGATTTCTAGACTTGTTTCAGGGTTTTATCTAATTTTTTCTCTCGATACTTCATTCTGGCTGGCTACGGCGATGATTTTTTTCTGCGATCGCCACGAAATGATTTAGGATTAAACCTGTCAAGTCCAATGCGTAAACCTTAAGTATAGACGACTTTTGGAGATATCTGTATTTTGTGGTCAGAGAAATACTATGGAACGCTTAATTTCTGCCTCAGGGCTGCTGGTGTTCATCGGTTTAGGTTACGTTTTATCCGTCAATCGGCGGGCAATTCGCTGGCAACCTGTATTATGGGGTATTGCCTTGCAGTTAATTCTGGCGGTGTTAATTCTCAGGACAGCACTAGGGTTGGTTGTCTTTGAGTTTTTAGGGCAGTTAGTGACTCAGTTCCTGAATTTCTCTGATGCTGGGGCAAAGTTTGTCTTGGGGGAAAATTTAGAGGAGCGCTTTATTGCCTTCAAAGTCCTACCGACAATTATCTTTTTCTCGTCTTTCATCACGATTCTTTATCACTATAAAATTTTACCGCAGGTGGTTAAGGCGGTGGCTTGGGTCATGTTCAAAACCTTGAAAACATCGGGTGCAGAAACTCTGAGTGCAGCGGCGAATATCTTTATCGGTTCAACGGAAGCCCCGCTATTAATCAAACCTTACGTATCAACAATGACGCTTTCGGAGTTACACGCCGTCATGACAGGGGGATTTGCCACTGTCGCTGGGGGTGTCTTGGCGGCTTATATTTCCTTTGGAATTCCTCCCGAACATCTCATCGCCGCTTCGGTGATGTCCGCACCAGCCGCTTTAGCCATGTCTAAACTGTTGTATCCGGAAACAGAATCCTCGAAAACCGCCGGAAAAATTACTCTGGAGGTAAAGCCGACAACAGTGAATGGGATTGATGCGGCGGCGATAGGGGCGCTGGATGGGTTAAAATTAGCCGCCAATGTAGCAGCAATGTTGATTGCATTCTTGGGACTGTTAGCCATGGTGAACGGCATTCTGGGGTGGTTGGGTGGATTAGTGGGACTGCCACAGCTCACGCTAGAATCAATTCTAGCGATTATTTTGGCTCCCGTGGCGTGGTTAATGGGTGTTCCTTGGTCAGACTGTGGTCAGGTGGCGGTTTTGTTAGGAAAAAAGACGATTTTGAGTGAGTTTATTGCTTATCTGGATCTTAAAGCATTGATTGAACAATCTCAGTTATCAGAACGGTCAATTCTTATTGCCACTTACGCCTTGTGTGGCTTTTCCAATATTGGTTCAATTGGGATTCAACTGGGTGGAATTGGCGGAATCGCACCCAATCGGCAAGCTGATTTAGCACGATTAGGGGTGCGAGCATTAATTGGCGGAACACTCGCTTGTTTTATGACCGCTTGTATTGCTGGAATGTTATTGTAGACATTAGAAACTAACATGGCATGTCTTTCCTTAAAACTCGCCCTCTTCACCAATAATTGAACAAGCCACCGTAGGGGCGGGTTTAGGGACTCAATTAGATGGTCACCACTAACGGAACAACAAAACCCGCCCTCTTGACCGATAATTGAACAACAAAACCCGCCCTCTTGATCGATAATTGAACAAAACGATTTAAAAGCTATGTCTAAACGCAAATCTTCTAATTCCTCCCAAAAGCGCGTAGCTTACCAAGAATTTGGTAGTAATTCGGCGGCTACGGAACGGGCGGTTCAAGAACTTCCACCTAATCAGCAAAACTTGCGCGTTCAAGCCTCTCGCAAGGGGCGCAAGGGTAAAACCGTGACAGTGATTAGTGGTTTTCAATGTAAACCAGATACCTTAACTCAACTGCTAAAACAGCTTAAAACTAAATGTGGTAGTGGTGGCACGGTTAAAGATGATACGTTGGAAATTCAAGGGGATCATGTTCAGAAATTGCTGGAAATTTTGACCCAGTTGGGGTATAAAGCCAAAATTAGTGGTGGTTAGTGCCTTTTAAAAAATGTTGTAGTCAGTGTATCTAATTAGTTGGGGGCGCAAGCCTTGCGCCCCTACATTTGCTATACTAGGGAAAACATTTTATAAAAAAATTACGATGATTGCTTCTCCTCAACATCCTTATATTACACCTGACCAATACCTGACAATGGAGGCACAGAGTCCGATAAAACATGAATATATTGATGGGCAAATCTATGCTATGGCGGGAGCAAGTGACCCTCATGTTACGATTGCTGGAAACCTTTTTGCTCCACTCCGTAGTCATGTCCGTGGTTCGGGGTGCCGAGTCTATATTTCCGACATGAAAGCCCGCATAGAATCATTAAATCGGTTCTATTATCCTGATGTTATGGTTACTTGTGATCCACGGGATCAAGAAACTTCGACGTATAAGCGATTTCCGATTCTGATTGTTGAAGTTTTATCAGATTCAACTGAAGCATTTGATCGAGGCGATAAATTTGCTGACTATCAGGAACTGGAAAGTCTGCGTGACTATGTTTTAATTAACACCAAACGCCAACGAATTGATTGCTTTCACCGCAATGATGAAGGGTTGTGGGTGTTGCAGTTTTATACTCATATACAGCAAGAATTTAAACTCGAAAGTATTGGTTTTACAGGAACCTTTGCCGCGCTTTATGAAGATGTAGATTTTTTCTGAAATTTTAGTGGTAGTCAAGGAAGATTATCACGCTGTATTTCTATCTTCAACACAGATAAACTACAGATTAGTAATTTTTGATAAATAACTCACTCCCTTTTGCGGCACGCTTTTTCTTATAATTATTCATACCATACTGGAGTTTCCATTCAACTATTTTCGCAAAACTGAATAGTTCCCTAATTTCAGGTGAGTCATCATAGGTGATTAACCATCTATGATTGCACTTTTGCATAATATTAGCAAATCGCTGATGATCAAACGAGGTATGTAAATTACCTCTAACACCATATAACTTAGATTTTTGGGCTTGATAGTAAGGCGGATCAAGAAATATAAATACATTTTCACCGTCTGGGAAAATTAGTTTTTCATAATCTCCATGGGTAATCGTGACGGATGAAAGAAATGGAGCTACATGAATTAGTCTATCTATGGAAGACTCTGTAAATCTCTTTTCAAAAGCTTTCTGAGAATATCCTCCTGAATCTACTGTTCCTGAAAAAGTAATTCTATTCAATATGAAAAATCGAGAAGCCAATTCTAGCTCAGATAGATTACTATGTTTTGATGTCAATGACTTATACAAGTCTCTACCGTTTAGATAGATGTATCGAATGTTTTTGATAGTTTCTACAAGTTCTTTATTCTTTAATTTTGCCATTTTCCAAAAGCAGTATAAATCATAATTTAAATCGTTTATCCAGTAACGTATGGGAAACAACAGCCTACTATTTTTTACGCTTAGGAATACAGAACCTCCTCCGACAAATGGTTCTCTAAATTCTTGAATGTCCCACGGTATATGTGGCAATATTTGATCTAATGCCTTAGATTTGCCTCCGGGATATCGCAGTGGACTTTTACTCATTTTAATTTGCTGAGGTTATCAATATAGACAGCTTATCATTTACAGTACACTCTTGAGCCAGTTTCCAAATAGTTTGTGATTGCACACGACTAAATCGATTGATTTTACAGAATTCTCTGATAACAGCATCATCTGTTGGCAGTGATAGAGAACTAACTATCTGTCCCGTTATTTTTAGGCAGACGATAAAGCTTATTTCGCATTCGTCAAGCAATAGTCTGTCTAGGTTAGCGAACAAGATTAGTTTAAACAATCCATCTTTGATGTCAGCTTTGGCTGGGAATTTTCGGCTACTATTTTTTGATTCTTGTAGAATGTAAGTATCGTCTTCTCGGTAAACTTCATCAACAGTGAGGTAGTACTCTCCTCCTAAATAATTAGAAATTTCAAATATTCCCTTGTCTCCGTCTGCCAAATACTCCAATGCATGACTGGTAATAACTTCTCGCTGAGCTGCTTTTAGAGAATTCGGTAAAGTATATTGTTTGAATTTTTCCAAATTAAAATTATTGTTAACATTAAACTGTTCAAGAACAGTCAGTTGGCTATCTCTAGAGTGTACTGCAACCCCCTGATTTTGAGAGATAGCTTGATAACTATCTACTGAACGTCTATAGACGTGGTTAAAATCCTGTTGAAAATGGGTCGTGTTCCAGTGTAAAGCTGTTAACTGATAGTTGGCTATTTCTTGAATCTTTTCTTTAACATAATCAGGATTGTATTTTTGCTTAGTCAACTTAGCCGAGTTTGTCTTAGCTATTTCCGCTTTTTCATACCAAGCTAATATGATGTATACATTCATTAAACTCATCCAAGAAAAGGTGATAAAGTTGACTCGATCATTATCACCTGCCAATCCCTCATCCTTAATGATTGGAATAATTGTTACTTTTTTGGTGTTTAAATAATACGTGTTGTAGAGTCTAGCAAAAGGATAAGAGCGAGTTCTTTTCGGGGAAACCCACTTTGAGAATGCTAAGGTATTTTCTGGACTGTCTAATTCAATGATTCCACAGGTACTTGAGGTATTAATATTAAATGAATTTAGCGGATAAATTTTAAGCTTAGAACGTAACTGGGGATTATAGCGAATATCTCTAATAAATCCCTGGAAAAATAAGGATGTCATACGGATAAGTAGGTAGGGACAATTAAAGTTAACGGCGGAGATCGTCATTTGTCTTTTGTCATTCGTCCTTTGTAAGAGTTTGAGGCATATTCACAGAACTTAACATAGTTCAGTTTATTTCCACTAACCTACTTAATCAATGTCGCTGGATTGAGCGTTTAATAGGGGTGTTTCGAGGTTTATGGCGCTGAAGCGCAACTACGAACGTTTAAAAGCCTAAATCGGCTTTGGCGGCATCAGCGGCGGCAAATACTTCTTCATCTGACTTTTCATCCCAAGATGGTTCGCCAATTTCTGTGTAGAATGTTTGATCGTAGGGACGAGTTCGCACGACAACGGGCATGGGTACGGCATGTCCTAATATTAATGCCTGTTGTTTGGAGTCTAATTTAGCTAACACCGATCGCAAACTTTGTCCCCCGGAAACTCCGGTGAAGATTGCCTCGATGTCTTTGTCATCATTCAGTAAACAGGTGATCCGGGTGCCAACCTGGGACATGACTTCATTATCAATCCCCGATGGACGCTGATCGACAATCAGTAATGTAACGAAATATTTCCGCATCTCGCGGGCGATAATGCCAAAGATGGTTTGGCGTACTGTCGCTGAATCCAGGAAACGGTGCGCCTCTTCTATCGTAATCACCAATGGGCGCGGGCGATCGCAGGGATTTTTGCTTTGCAGAAACTTCTCCGCCTTCCGTACATATTTACCATGAATGCGGCGTGTCATCACATTCGTGGCTAACATATAGGAGAGCATATTCGATTGAGAGCCAAATTCCACCACCACATGTTTCCCTGCATCCAAGGATTGCAGAATCTGGTCAATATAATTTTGGGGACAAGCACTCCGCATGTACTTCAATTCATCTAAACGCAGTAACTTGCGCTGTAATGCCATAATTGAGGACTTATTTCCCCGCTTCTCATCGCAAAATAACTGGATATCTTCATTCGTCATATTCAGGAGTTGAGTAATCCAGGTTTTGCCAAACTCATTGCGGAGAATAATCGCATTTTCTAGACTCGCCTCAGACAGGTTTAACTCCCCGCGCACCAGCATGATATCTTCAACTTCAATTTGATCGTAACTCAGATACATGGCTTGGGCATCTCGAATCCCTCGGAGTTGGGTGGATTCGTGGTCAAGGGTGTACACTTGGACTTGATTGGGAAAGAGTTGGCGTAATCCTTTGACGGTACTAAATTGTTTTCCTTCTGATACGGCTTCCCATCCATATTCGGAGTGCATATCGAAGATTAAATTAACCGCCGCTTGCTTGCGAATAATCCCGGATAATAATACGCGAGTCAGAAAGGATTTCCCGGTTCCCGATTTGCCAAACACACCGTTACTGCGTTCCACAAACCGATCCAGGTCTAAGCATATTGGCACGTCCATGTCAAGGGGTTGACCCACCGAAAAATTCCGCCGATGGGGGTCATCTTCCCAGCCAAACACCGCCCGGAAATCGCGTTCACTGGCGTCATAAACTTGGGAGAAGTGACTGGGAATTGTTTTCACCGGAAGCAATTCCATATCCTCGCTACTTTGCGGTTGAAACGACGCTAAAGGACTTTTGCCATTCAGGTTAAGGTTGGATGTCTCCCGTTTTCCCTGGGTTGGCGTAAACATTAGCATCGGGGTTAAATTGATCGTCCCAAACGTGCCACTTCCGGCAAGAACCTCACGTAAAAAGCTATCGTTGGGATGGGGGGGATTCGCCCAAATCCGCTGACTGGAGGTTCCTAGCGCCACATCCGTCAGCATACAGAAAAAGCGCGATCGCATCCCTTGAACCACCAGAAACTTACCCACACGCATATCTTCGACGGAGACATCCGCCTCCAATCGCACTTCCAATCCGCCGGAGAGAGAACCTTGAATGACTGAACCTAAGGGTTTATCTACATCCATCACTGCTAGGGTTTGAACGAAGCCAAGCCTATCTTATCGTTCTCTTCTGGGTTATTGGGCGTTTTCCTTGGATTTAAGGGGTAAATTAGCAATATTTTTAAGGAAACCGGATTCCTCACGATTTGTTTTGTCAGTATTATCTTCTTTTTCGTCCTTGTCTGGTCATACAAGCGATGCATCCTATAGCGGTTGGATCAATGGCGTAGCTGTAAACCTGTTCCTTCCCGGCGATTGCGGAGATCATAGTAAATGAGCGCTTTAATAATTTGCCAAAATGGCATGACTAAAAGACCAATACAGGCAAAGGCAATAAAGAGTAACGGTACTAACATTCCTAATGCAGTAAGTAACGCCTCTGGCGATGGATTAATCAATACAGTGGGAATCGTTATCAGTATAGGAATGAATACGATTAATCCTAGAGGGATTGTGATTAGAGTTGCAACGGCAATTATCCCCATAATATTGGGAATAAATCCCTTGCTTAACTCCCAACTGCGGTTAATGGCAGTTTTGGGCTTCATATTTCTTTCTACGGCTAACGGTAACTCAGTAATAAAAAAGTGGGCATAGACCCAGAGGTAAATGCCGAGAGTAACTAAGTTAATGATAGCTTCTAGACTTGGTACTATTCCCACGATAATCCCTGAGGCGATCGACAAACCAAACTTTACTCCAAAAGCAATCAAACCAATTAAAATTTGAGCTGTCCAGAAATCCCACATTTTCCGATCTAGCTGATTGCGAATACTCTCAATAGTTTCCGGTTGTTCAGAAAATTCGCTGATAGCATGACGTGAAATAATAGCCTGAATCTGATATAATTTTGCCCATCCATAAATCGGTACTATTCCCCACAAAAATGCCTGAAAAGCCAGACCAAAATATAATTTGAAGCGATCGCGGTATAAACGAAGACCCGCACTAACCACATTCCCTACACTTAGGGGTTTCATGGGTTGGCGAGGTTGGGAATGGCTGGAGTGAGTGCTACGGTGTGAGACATGATCCCTTGGTTGTCGAGTCTGTGAGGATGTATATCCTCCAGCAGCATGGCGAGGAACTTGGGCAAAATTTGAACCGGGTGGTGGTTCTGAAACAGAGGGTTTAATATCATCAACATCCGAGGATATATCGTTGTCAGAAGCCACATCGGTGGGAGTGTGATGCAGATTTAAATCAGGATCGGAATCATGAACATCTACGACTTGAGGAGGTGATAATTCTATATCAAAGCTTTGATTCCAAGCAAAAGAATCTTGTCCTTGCTGACGCCCATAAACCTGTACTGTTTTAATCGTCTCAACGCCTAGCTTGGTTAAACCCTGACGAATAAAAGAAACCATCGCCTTTTGGTTGGGAATTTGCGCTGATTCCACCAAGACTTGCAAACAATCGTCTTTGCGATTAACCTTGGCGACGATATGCTTGGCTCGCAGTGAGCGGTTAATCATTGCTGCAATTGCTTTCGGATTACCTTGCTTCGCAAGCTTTAACACGTTTGGCTCAGCCATAGCCCTGTCTCCAGTTGGGGTAAGTTGGGATTAGATCGAAGCGGTCAGCAGATAGGAACTAACCTTCACAGATTACTCTAGATTTAGCGGCATATTCTACGCCAAATGTCCCTTTTTGTGATAATTATTTACATTTCCCGATAAAACGTCAGAAAAATATACTTTTAGGTATCAGGCTACGGATGTTAAGGGAAAGGGGAATCGGAACTTCCAGATTAGAATTGAAATCCGAGTAAATTCCAGTACGCTAACACCCCAATGAAAACGAAGGCGGCTAATGTGATCACAGAATAATGCGATCGCGCCCCAAACGACCAATCGTGATTTTTCCAAGCTAACACGGTAAAAGCCAGTAATCCTACGCTAGCCAAAGTGGTTAAGACAGGAAGACACAAGAATGCGATCGCCACAGGGAGAACGCCATAGACTAACTTCCAGACGCCGATTAGCCAGAGTGACAGAGGTAAGCCAATCAGGAAGACTAGATTTAAGGTTGCGATCGCGCCCCCCAATAGCCATGCTGAATTATACTGCTGTTTATCCGAACTCGGCTTACCCCGCCACCATTTAATTAAAGGGTGTACGATTCCTCTAATCATGGCGGAGAGGAACACCACAACACAAAACCCAACCAGTCCAAACTGCACCCAAATCCCTTCATACCAGGATATACGCTGATATGTGCCAATTTTGGGAAACAGGGGATTGTAGGAAAAGGTAATCTCTCCCGCCTCATTTTCCTCAAACGCCGTAAACGTTGGCGTATCCACTCGTTTAAATAACAGGGGTGCTACAGGTTCGAGTTGAACGGGTTTGATTTTATTCAAAAAGAAGAGATTAGGCGTCTGAATTTGCAATCGGTTGTCATCACCTTTTTTAATCTGGATATGTTTGAATGATCCTGCTAGTTTTGCCAACGTATGGCGGGGATATTCCATATCTCGATAAGTCCCCGTAAACCGCTCCAGTTCTACCTGGGAAGCATCAAGGGATTGAACGGGTGTAGAATTTTGCTCAACCGGAAAATAATGATCAAAAAACTGAGTAAGGAATTTACTATGAATTCCGCTAAAACTATTAGAGGCAATAAAAATACCAATATTTTGGCTAGGGATTAACGTCAGCGAACTCGAATACCCCCGTAAACTACCTAAATGCCCGATCGCCCGCATATTATTAACCAGACGTTCCCGAAACCCGTAACCGGTTCCGGGTAATTTTGGGTGAGGTTTAAAGTGTGTCTGGTACATGAGTTTCGCCGTATCCGCCTCTAAGATACGCTGGTTTTGATAACGCCCCTGTTGCAAATGAGCGATCATAAAATGTGCCATATCCATGGCGGTGGCACTGAGGGAGGCGGCAGGTGCAATATTAAGGTAGAGGTAGGGAACCGCTTTGTAGTTACCTTTTTGATACTGATAGCCAACCGCCAAATCATCCGCTAAATCCGGTGGTGGAGGTTGAGCAAAGCTGCTGCGCGGCATATCGAGGGGTTGTAAAATATTGGCGTTGATATAGTCCAGATAAGGACGACCTGATATCTGTTGCACCAAGTAACCCAATAAGGCGATCGCATGGTTAGAATAGCTGTAAAATCTTCCCGGTTGCCAGACAATCGGCGGCATATACTCAGCCAGATAATCCCCTAGAGGCGTCATCTCTTGTCCAGTGCGAGCGGCGAGTCCCACCAGACGCTTCGTGCTACCATCGGTATGCATCATTAGCTGGGCAAAGGTCACAGGTTGAGTGTGGGGGTTGTCGAGTTGAAAGCGTTCCAGGTATTGGCTAACATCACCCTCTAGATCAATCTGTCCCTGTTCGTATAATTGCATTGTGGCGGTAGCCGTGAAGAGTTTAGACAAAGACGCAACCCGAAACACCGTGCGATCGGCAACAACGGGAGTTTTTTTCTCCAGGTTGGCGTAGCCATAGCCTTTGGCGAAAAAAACCGTCCCATCTTTGACTACAGAAATTACCGCCCCAGGAACGTGAGATTTTGACATCTCTTGGTCAAAGAAATTATTCACATAATTGGCAAATTCCTGTTGACTAATAATTCCGGGTGTACCCACTGCGGGGGAAACCGGGGGTTCTGTTTCAATCGGTTCTTGGGGTTGGCGATCTAAAATGGGAAACTGTAAGGGTTCATTTTTCGCCAATGCAGGAAACCCCGACAGGGACAGAAACAGGATGAATCCGAGGAGTCCGCTAATAAGTCCCTTAAACCATTGCTTCAGCGGTAATTTATGCTGGGTTTTGGTAGCCTGCTTTTGGGTCATGCTTCAACACGATGGAGTCGGTAACAGAAATCAGGTAGGGATATTAGAGGATGAGTATCCCCACCTTGGTAGTTTACCGAGGCGTGAAATAGCTGGAATCTGCATAGAGGATGATTCCAAGTCGCGATGGCAAGAACTCAACATAAAAACCCGTAAATTTTACGGTTTTTTGGACGCCAGTCTTGATCGTACCCTTGCTGGTAAGCTGTTCGGCATTTAAACCTTAATATCAATAATGGGGAAATCCTTGCCGTAGTGCGAGCATCTTGCTCGCTACATTGAGCATCTTGCTCGCTACTAATACCCAATTTAAATGCATGACAGCTTATTACGTCACTCATAATCCCAGATATGTGAATAATGAACGAGGATATTTCTAGGGTGTTATCCTCATCCTGCTGCATATTCAACATAGGGTCGGAGTTCGGGAGGATGGAAACCAATAACTATATCTGTTTTAGGAATTCCAGCAGCAATGAGATCGTTAGCAATGCCATCTTCAGTTCCATCTCGTTGAATCCAAATTTGATTATCGATAATGTCAATATGAATTAGACATCCATGAACTCTGGTATCGTCTTCCCAGCCCATTGTAATTAACACGTAGCTGTTGAATTCTTGGCTAAAAATTAGTTTGTAATGCAAATCTCCATAAGCATAGGGAATCTGCATATAATCAGTTAATATAGACTGAATTATAGTTCTATAGTTATCTAATCTATCCATTGCACGATCATCTCCTTGTGTGGGTCAAATACAAGTAAGTGAAGGGAATTTTTTGTGAGAACAAGTCTGCCAATGGGTTCGGAAAAAATTTCCCGATATGTGGCTTTACGAATAGCTAGATAGAGGTGCCGATTGGGTTCTGTTTCCTCTAAGATGTTTTGATACAGAATGTATTGACCTAAAGCGGCTTCTAAATCAGTAATGGGGGAAGCCTTGACAAAGCTTTTGATTTCAACCGCTATTTTCCGTTCCGCTTTCTGCGCGGCTATAAGTTGGGTTGCACCTAAATCGACAAATAATTCCCTCAATCCCCATTTTAGTTTAAACGGGTCGTCGGTAATCGTCCAACCGTCTTGTTCTAGGATAACTCTAACTTTGTCGTGGTACAGGTCTTTGGCTGGCATAGTGGATTAAAAATGGCTTATGCATCGGATTCATTGGGTTTTCTGAACAGGGTGCAAACACGGAAAACCCGAAAAAATAAAAAATTAGCGACCTCCAGTTGTAATTTGGGTCGCTAAAATAGCTTACAGGTAAATTGTTGTCGGACTACTGATCGTTATTCAATCTCAATCGAGGTTGGTGACGAATCGCTGGTTCCTGTTCCGGTCGTGGTCAATGGTGTGCGATACTCAGCATAGAGGCGATCGCGCCAGTCGAAGAAGGTTTGATACACGCTACTATCGGCTAAACCAGGAATGCCTTTCCCTTTCAGGGTGTCCGGTAAATCCAGATAGGAACCTTCGGGAAATTTCAGCAGTAAACTCACTCCAGCCACGGCAAAATCCGCTAAACAGGGCGTATCAGTAACCAGATAGGGGCGATCAGACAAGATTAAACTGAGGGCTTCTAAGTCCTGCTTCAGGCTATCTCTGGCATCTTTGAGGGCGTCTGCACCGCAGCCGAAACCAATCCCCAAAACTTCAAAGACTTCTGCAGGAACACCACCGAGAACGGTTTTGAAGAAATCGGGCGTATCTTTGGGTAAGACTGATGTGCGATAGCTGGGATTGTGGCTTAATGCCCCATAGAAAACTTTACGACTTTTGACGCCAATTGATTCATCCGCCCATTCTTCCATCAGTAAGCATTGGGCACGTTGGTGGGGATCGGTGGGAATTAGGGGTTTGTCGGGATACTTGCGATCCAAGTACATGGCGATCGCAGTAGAATCAGCGATGACGGTATCCCCATCTTTGAGAACCGGGACTTGTCGTTGACCCGATAGGCGATATAAATCTACCTGTCCGATTCCTGGGGTAACTTCAATTTTGCGATAGGATAGCCCCTTGTAATCGAGAATCAGCCGCACTTTTTCCGAAAACTGCGATAATTCAAATTGATACAGTTCCAACATGATTTATCTCCTTAGTTATTTGTCTTATGTCCTTGGTGATTGCCCCAGTTGAACCAATAACTCCGGACAGTAATGTGCAGGATACTAAGCCATTTGAGGCGTCAGGTTGAGTTCTAGCGCTTCTTTTGGCTGAGGGTCAATCACCTGAGTGGATAGGTTGTGCTGTGCCAGTTGCGATCGCAACTCTTCCAAACTACCAACCTGATTCAACAGGGAATCTAGCACTCCCTCGTACTGAACTCCACCTCCGGCGGCTGTGGGTAGAAACACTTGGGGTTGCACCCATTGTGCCAGTTGCAGTGCGGTACGATGACCTTGGATAATCGGTCCAAGCACAGGTAATTCCAACGTCACCACGGGACTAATCACCACATCGATGGGAGCATACTCTTTTAACTGATTCGATGGATACCCGTGAGGTTCATAATAGAGACTGATGCCACTGTCTAACTGTTTAATCAGATAGGCATTTTCCTGCAAAAAAGGACCAATCGGTGCCCCTGGTAAGGCGCGGATTTCAATTTGGTCAGCGAGGGTGAAGGTTTGACCAAAGGCTAACGGCGTCACCTGAGTATAGCCCAACTCTCTCACTACCGTGGTGGCATTTTCTGAACCAACGACAGGGATTGTCTTGTCCAGCTTTTCCAAAGTGGGTCTGTGGGCGTGATCCTCTAATCCCTGGGATAGCAGAATCAAGTCTATCTGATCAGGAAGCGCATCCAAGGCGGGAGGTTTGTCACCTTTGAACAACCAGGGAAGATTGCCAAAGATTAAGGAATCCACAAGCCAGGGATCAATCAGGATGTGTTTTTGCCCAAGTTCGAGTAGCCAGCTATTGGCGCCGAAGTAGGTTAGGTGCATGGCAGTCCGACTCTTATGATGTCATCTCTCCCCATTATTGTAAAGTTTCTTAACGTTTCTGCCCGTTGCCTAGGGGAGATGGGGGAGATGGGGGAGATGGGGGAGATGGGGGAGATGGGGGAGAT
>CAZNNK010000017.1:0-19860 GCA_964574085.1 uncultured Coleofasciculus sp. | reverse complement strand
GCGTTGCTCGAGTGCGCTGACAAACTGCGATTTTATGATGGGACCAATAATCGCTAAGTCTATATTGGTCTCATAGTTTTCGCCTTCAATTCCAGCAGCAGGCATTAAAGGTTCTTGTACCGTGACAGTAGCTGCGCTTAATCGAGCGGTGTAAGAACCGGCAGGTGACTCGAAAGGCGCTGAGAGAATCATGCGTGTTTCTACTCCCATAGGATCAAGCAAAGTGACCAAAGGGATATCCTCTTGAATGTTGAAGATACGTAGATAGATTGGGATGCTGATTTCAATCTGTGAGGCACTTGGGCGGCTCACCTCAATTCGATGAGCTGGATCTGACTGATCATCGTAAATCTCTGCGTAGACGTCTACCGTGACAGAGCCAATGGGTACAGGCCATTCAACGTCTTCTTCGCTAAGTGTGTGCGGAATAGTCGGAAATTCTGGATCGGGAATGGTGCCTGGCGAACCATTTTCGTATGCCTTGTGAACAAACTCAGTGAGCAATGTGTCGAGTTTCAGCGCAAGCGGATCACCGCTGGTCAAGTCAGCATTCACATTGGCACGGGGCAACCCATCCAGTAACATCCCGACGTTCATGCTATCGGGGATCGTGCCGATTGGCACTTTGACCCGAACATCGGCTGTCATATCGAAAAAACCAGCAGATGGAATCGGTGGATCTTTAATGTCAACTTGAATATGAAGGCCGAACGTCAGTTGTGCACCATTCACATCGGGCGCCATCCTGGCGTCGAGTTCATCCTGGGGAATTTGAATCTGCCCATCTTCAACTTCATAGCCACCGAAGTTGACGAGACCAGTGTCTTCAGGGATGTCGAGAAATTCTGGAATCCGACCCTCATCGCCAATGCCATCTACCGGGCACTCAGCAGATTTCCAAGCTCCCCGTAGAACCTTTTGTAGGACAGTCTCCCCACTTTCTAAAACTACCTCGAATCCATGAGTATCTGCCATCTATAACCTCCCCTATCCCCTATCCCCTATCCCCTATCCCCTATCTGATCTCTTGTTCAGTGGATGAATTGTTGCCAGCAAATAGATGAACTGCTTCTCCTAGCAGACCTAGCCTTCTGATACTGGTTGTGTTTTTAATCGACCACGAATACTCTCTAGGAAAAGACGCCTCTTACCTTGGCGCACCTCTTGATACAAGCTAAGAGGTGCCAGACGCGGTACACTGGACTCGAGACGACGGTATTCGAGCAACGGCTCTATAACTGGATGTGCTCCGCACAGCACTTCCAATGGATCTTCTACTTTTGGAATCCAACTTAATTGTGGTACTAAAGGGCTGGTGTCTAGCCTAGAGTCATTCTGTTCCTGATTGTAGGAGTTATGACCTGGAACAGATATTTTCAGTTCATCAAAGAGAACCCGTTGAAGTTGAGCTGGGTCATTGAGATCGAATGGATGACCTACCTGCTCGAATATGGCAGCTTGTAGCTGACGCAACTGAACAGCAGTACGCGGCTCAAACCTCAGGCGAGCTTCAATCTCAGGGCGAGCTGTTGGATTGATTTTATAGCCTATTTCTTCTAAGGCATAGAGAGGATTTGCAGCGGCAGCTAATGTTAAGTTCGAGTTAGCGTTAATTTGTTCTAATATCGACTTTATTTGCTGCTGAAGATTTTCCCAAGAGTCAATAACCTTTGACATAACGCCTACCCAACACAAATTATTTTTAGATTCACAATCTAATGTGAACGCGATAATCCTGTCAAATAATTGCGACAAATCGTAACAAAAAAGAGTTACCTCAATCCCCCAGGCTGATTAACAAGCTAAACACCAAGCTAAACACAGACTTGAATCCTTACCTTTTTACGTATAAAGACTTAGACTTTTCAGTTTTTATGTTCGCCAAGCTACCCAAAATGCGTAATCATCACGTATTACATTATGAAGTGCGGAATGTGGGTTACATAATCCCTAAAACTTCTCACAGTCTTTTAATCAGCATGAATCACATTATCTTTTGGATTGACTAAACGCCACAGTTTTTGCTTAATTTGAATATCAAAGACTTCCCATTTGAGCTTGGTGTATTCCGTATTATCATTAAAGCCACCTAAGAAACCAATGGGGATTTCAAAACCGCCAGCAGTCATGCGTCCGCCCCCAAAGAATCGCCCCTGATTGTCTTGACCAAAGGCTTCTTTAATAAATTCGTCAGGATCAAGGGTGATTTTACTGGTTCTCAAGGAACCAATCACGACTTCGACTTCTTCGTCTTCGTTGTGAACAATCCCGTAAACGACAGCCGTATGGACATTTTCTTCAGTCACCAAAAAGTCAGCGGCTTGGGGGATTGCATCCCGGTCATCGTACCGTAAATAGCCTACCCCCGCCATCGAAAAATTATTCTGAACAATACGATTTTTCAGCGATCGCTCAATCACATCCATGACTCGTCGCGATCGCGCGGTTTGCAGGACAGCATTGAGTAACTGTACGTCATAGAAACGACTCAAATACGCCGCCGCGAGGAAATCCTCGTCTGTCGCCCGCATTAGGCGATCGGTATCGGCACGTAAACCGTGCATGAGTGCTGTGGCACATTTAACATGGGTGCTAATACTACTATCCAGCTTAAGTAACCCGGTTTGCAGGTATTGGGTGAGGATCGTAGCAGTTGCCCTTGTCTGAGGGCGTAAATCGGTAAATTCTGCGTCTAGATCATCCTGAGGATTGTGATGATCAATCAGGACAACAATGGGAAGACCAGCTTGTTTGACAAAGGGCATTAATTGGGTTGTGGTTCCCTGATTATCCACCAGCACACAACCTTGATACACGGAGAAATCCCGATCCTTCAATGTCTGAATCCCCCAGCGTTTAGCAGGTAAGTTGGTCAACTTGACTAAGGCAATGTTTTCCTGATGAGACAGTGTTCCGGCATATACAATGTCACATTGGATATTGTACTGTTGGGCAATTAACTGGTACGCCCAAGCACTTGATAAAGCATCAGGATCAGGGAAATCTTGAATGACAATAAGCTGGCGTTCTGAACTGTGACGATCCAAAACCTGTTGCAGTTCTCCTATCTTGGCTTGGGATGCATCAAAACGCCGCCGAGGTTCACGGGTATGATTACTGCGGTGATTGGGATTTTTTTGGGCAGCTTTCTTTTGTTGGGAAGCCACCGTACTCCCATCCGAACGTGATGCTTTACTGGGTAGAGCGTTATTATTGACAGATTTAAGTGAGTTGGATTCCATTGCGGACAAGGTATTCAGCCATCGGTCTAGTGTCGCACCAATCGCCACTGGAACAGGGGCTGGTGATTGAATGGGCATTGGAACCCACTGTTATACCTTATAGCCCAATACTGAGATTTTTTCGTTAGCATCGCCAGAAGTCGATCCGCGTTGACGGGCTAAAACCTTATGTTCCGTTAAAACGGATTCAAAGGTTTATCCTCTAAGCTTTAGGTGACTTGAGCGTTTGATTGGCAGCAATTGATGTCCTATAGTATTAAACACCAATCACATACTTTCGCCACTCCTGATGGACTCCACCTTTAACCTGTTTAGCCACCTCAAAGTGCAAACTGCTATAGGGTCTGCGGGGTTGATGTCGTAATATCATGTTGGCTTCCTTGGGCGTTCGGTTACCTTTTTTGACATTACACCGTACACAAGCCGTGACGATGTTTTCCCAAGAATCTCCCCCGTGTCGAGAACGCGGAATCACATGATCGAGGGTTAAATCATCACCCGTGTATCCGCAGTATTGACAAGAATGACTATCACGATAGAGGATATTGCGGCGGGTTAAGGGAATTTCTTTGTAAGGAACCCGAACGTAATGGCGCAAGCGAATAACTGTGGGAAGCGGTAACTCTGGATAGACATATTTGCCATTGTGTTCAATCTGTTCCGCTTTGCCTTTGAGCATCAAAACAACCGCTCGCCGCCAATTGGTGACATTGAGCGGTTCGTAGGAGGCGTTTAACACCAGAACCTTGCTCATTAGGAGATCGAAATAAAGTGAATATTATTCCAGATAGTAGCACAGGTTGATGGGGCTGGGTAATGTTTTCATGATCACTTATCAAAGCGAAACATCAGCGCGATCGCGGATTTGTCATTCTCCAACGCCGAAATTTTTCCGCCTAGCTTGTGAGTTCAGTCTAAGATTTAAGTTGGGTGTATCCTATATCTAGGGTGTTCAGTTTAAATATTAATCATTTTCACACTAAATACAGGAGTTGCACCATTAATACCAAATCTGATGCCCGAAATCCCCTTTATAGCTTGAGTACTTTTTCCTGGGAGCCATCTACCCTCTACTCTGAAGCCTTTGAGCTTTTTGTTCTAGCTGGCTGGGAAAGCCGTGAATACCATGAACCATGAACCATGAACCCTGAACTATGAACTAATTTTTTTACCCCGCAGCCAATAGGTGGTCATGTCTCCCTTGCCTTTAATCTGAATCACACCCCGTTCCTCAAACTCGTATTCATCCTTGAGCAATTCATAGGTCGCCTGTGTTACCTGAATGCGACCTGGTAAGCCATGAGACTCCATCCGGCTAGCCGTGTTCACCGTGTCACCCCACAAATCGTAGCTAAACTTTTTAATGCCAATCACACCCGCGACGACAGGACCACTATTGATGCCAATCCTGAGGCGAAAATTTTCTCCGGTTTCGTGATTAAATTCAGCAATGGCTCGCTGCATCTCTAACGCCATCTGGGCGATCGCCTGAGCATGATCCAGACGCCGCCGAGGGAGTCCCGCCGCCACCATATACGCATCGCCAATGGTTTTAATTTTTTCCACGCCATGTTCCTCGACGAGTCGGTCAAATTTGGAGAAAATCTGGTTCAGCAGTTCAACCAGTTCGGTGGGTGAGGTTTGGGTGGAAAACTTGGTAAAATTAACCAGATCGGCAAACATAATCGTCACCCCTTTAAAACTCTCCGCGATCGTGCGTTGACCCCGCTTCAACACCTCGGCTACGGGTTGGGGTAAGATATTCAACAGTAAGAGTTCGGCGCGTTTGCGGGCGCGAGTCAGGGCAACTTCCGCTTGTTTTTGTTCGGTAATATCCGATACCGTGCCTTCGTAGTAGAGGAGTTGACCCGCGTCATCTTTAACCGTATCGATATTTTCCACAATCCAAATAATGCTGCCATCTTGACGATAAACCTGAGACTGAAAGTCGGATAAGGTATCGTAACGCTGCATTAAGGCGGCTAACTCTTCCTGGCGTGTGGGTTCAACATAAAGTTGTTCTCCAATATTCCTCACCTGTGCCATGAGGTCTTCGGGGGAGGTATAACCTAAAATTTTAGCTAGGGCTGGATTCGCGGTGATATAGCGTCCCTCAGGCGTGGCTTGGAAAATGCCCTCGGTGGCTCGTTCAAAGATACTGCGATATTTCTCTTCCGCTTGGCGCAGGGATGCTTCTGCTCGTTGTCGTTCTTGTATTTCGGCTTGGAGTTGCAGATTTTGTTCCTCTAACCGCTTTTGCAGGTTCCGGAGTGCCAGATGGGTTGTCACTCTAGCTTTAACTTCTTCCTGCTGCACGGGTTTAGTGATAAAATCTACTGCTCCCAGATTAAATCCTTTGACTTTATCCACCGCATCAGACAGCGCACTGAGAAACAGCACTGGGATATCCCTTGTGGCTGGATTGGCTTTCAGGCGACGACAGGTTTCAAAGCCATCAATCCCTGGCATCATCACATCCAGTAAGATGAGATCGGGTTTGGCATACTCGACTTTTTGCAGAGCGCTTTGCCCATCCTGCGCCACCAAAACTCTGAAGCCAGAATCGGTTAAAAAGTCAAACAGGACACCGAGATTATGAGGAGTATCATCGACAATAACGATGACGCCTTGATTAGAATGTTCATCATTCATCGGGGCTGACGTAGTTTGGTTCATAGTTTATCGTTCATCGTTCATGATTCATTCCCTGATGAAGTGCCATAAACGGTAAACAATAGATGATAAGCCTGAGATGGAAGATACACCAACCTCAAAATTAAGCCAGAGCAGATCTTCCCCAGCCAATCACTGGGGTGAGGAGCGAGAGGGTGAAGGTATAGAGCATACACTCTGAGAGTGAGGATCGTCCAGTGGCAGAAAAACCGCGCGATCGCGTCCCGTTTCTTTTGCCTGATACAATGCTTGATCCGCCGCCGCTATTAGCGCTTCCGGAGAGGTTTGATGACAAGGAACAGTGCTAGATACCCCCACACTCAAGGTGACAGAATTTTTAATCGGCGATCGCGGATGCGTCAAACCCAACTGAATCAGCTTCGACTGAATAAATTTGGCAACTTGTAACGCGCCTTGGGCTGGGGTATTCGGTAGAATCACCGCAAATTCTTCTCCCCCATAGCGGGCGACTAAATCAGCGGGACGCTTTACCACCTGTTTCATCGCTTGCGCCACCTTATACAAACATTCATCCCCAGCTTGATGCCCCTTAGTATCATTGTAGAGTTTAAAATAGTCTACATCACATAAAAGTAACGACAATACCCATTGTTCTCGTCGCGAAATCCGCCACACTTGGTTAAAATATTCATCAAATCGATGCCGATTTGCCACCTGAGTTAAACTATCTAACGTGGCTAAACGCTTCAGTTGAGCATTCGCTTTCTGCAGTTTCGCTTCAGCCTCCTGACGTTGCTGAATCTCCTGTTGGAGTTGCTGATTTTGGGCTTGCAGATTCTGGCGTAGCTTTTGAATTGTTAGATGAGTATTCACTCGCGCTAAGACGATTTCCTGTTGGGTGGGCTTAATAATATAATCAACTGCGCCTAATTCAAATCCTTTGATGATAACCGCCGTTTGCGACAGGGCGGTGAGAAAAATTACTGGGATATCTTGGGTAGCCGGATTAGCTTTCAGACGCCGACAGGTTTCAAACCCATCAATTCCCGGCATAATCACATCCAGCAAAATGATATCGGGCTGGTCAACTTCAGCTTTTTTGATTGCACTGTCACCATCCCTTGCCAGGATAACCTGGTATCCCGCCTCACTTACAAAATCTAACAGCACTTCTGAGTTGGTGAGATTATCATCAACAATGAGAATCGTCTCTTTGTCATTCGTCATTTGTTATTTGTAAATACTGTTCAAATAAGCTCTCATTTAATTTCTTTTCCACCTGTTCCCTGTTCCCTGTTCCCTCTTAACTACTTTCCTCCGACATGTATTTTTTCACAAACTCTAAAATTTGTTTTTCCTGAAAACCATTAGCTAAACGGCGTAGTTTTTGAGCAAATGGAACCCATTGCGGATCAAGTTTTTCAAATTTATCGGCTTGCTCACTAATCCCTTTAATATCACCCATCATGGCTAATTCATAAAGAACCTTCATTTCCTGTTGGGGCGGTGCAACAATCTTTGAGGGAGTAATCGAAACCTCGGCATTTTGATCAGGTAGTCCTTCTGGAGGGTAAGCACTACTAGGTGCTGCGTCGGATTCATAAATCCACTCTAAATTGAGATGCTTTTGCAGCGTCGCAAAGAGAGTTTTGGCTTGTATGGGTTGACTGATAAAATCATCACAACCTGCGGCGATCGATTGCTGTTGTTTTTCTCCAAAAACACTGGCTGAAATCGCCAACACAACGGTATCCCGTAACGATGGAATTTCTCGTATCCGTCGAGTCGCTTCTAATCCATCGAGTTTTGGCATCATCAAATCCATTAAAATTGCGTCAGGGTGTTCTTGCTGCGCTTGCTGGAGACAGTCTTCACCGTTGATCGCTTCGAGTACCTCAAATCCTAAGGGTAACAACAAGTTGACTAAAATTGAACGATTTTGCCATTGATCATCAGCAATCAATATTTTGCGCGGATAACCGCGAAACCCAATAATAATTCGGTCTTCCACCACATCCGTTGCTTGATCAGGAGAGACGGCAGGTAACTCTACATCCACATAAAAGGTACTCCCTTGACCAACATGACTTTCGACATGCAGTTCGCCGCCAAGGAGTTGAACTAATCGCTGACTAATCGCCAATCCTAATCCGGTTCCTTCTACCTGGCGATTCCGATCACCAATTTGATGGAAGGGTAAAAAGATATTGTTTAATTGTTCAGCCGCAATGCCAATTCCGGTATCTTCAATTTGAAAGCGCATAGTGTTTGATGCTTCTGTTGCTGGTTCTTGGGCTGAAGTATAGCCCACTTTAAATGTGATACTCCCCTGATCCGTAAATTTAATCGCATTTCCCAACAGATTAATTAGCACCTGTCGTAATCGTTTTTCATCACCTCGAACAATTTTGGGTAAAGGAGAGAAAGGTTGATAGTGAAAGGCAATGGCTTTGTCATCAGCGCGGATACGCACCATTTCAATAATGCCTTCCAGAAAATGGGGAAACTGAAATTCACTTAAACATAACTCCATTTTCCGGGCTTCGATTTTAGACAGATCTAAAATATCGTTGAGTAGGGTTAACAGATGTTCACCACACTGTTGAATAATACTCAGTCCCTGCTGCTGCTTGGCGGTGGGATGGGGGTCGCGTTTGAGAACTTGGACATAGCCTAAAATACCGTTGAGGGGAGTGCGGAGTTCATGACTCATATTCGCCAAGAATTCGCTTTTAGCATGATTGGCGGTTTCGGCTTCTTGGCGGGCTTGTTCCAGGTGTACATTCTTTTCGGCTAATTGTTGACTAATTCGGGTTTGTTCTTCTAACAGTTGACTCTGGGCGAGGGCTATTCCTACCTGATCCGCTAGTTGACTCAACAGTTCAATTTCAAACATTTCCCACTGTCGCGGACCACTACATTGATGGGCAATTAATAGACCCCAGAGGTTCTCTCGTTGTAGAATGGGAACAACTAAATTCGCTCTCACACCAAAGGGTTGTAAAAGTTCGATATGACAGGGTTCTAAGTCGGCTTGGTAGAGATCCTCGATCGCGCGAATGCGTCCTTGGCGGTATTGATCCAGGTAGCCTTCCCGAAAACAGGGATCGTAAATTTCCTGTCCTTGAATCGGTGTCCAACCCGGAACGACGGCTTCGGTCATAATCACCCCAGTTCCATCATCATTGAGTTGGTAGATCACCACTCGATCCACTTGCAAAATCCGGCGTACTTCTGTTACGGTCGTTTGCAGGATGGCATCCAGTTGTAAGGATTGGCGAATCTTCAGCGTAATTTCGGCAAAGAGTTGCCGTTGTAGGGTTTGACGGCGCAGTTCAGCTTCGGAATGCTTGCGTTCAGTGATATCTTCAGCAATCCCAGCAATGCGGGTCATTTTACCCTTGTCGTTAAACACGCGAAACGTCCGCACCCAAACCCAGCGTTCACTCCCGTCGGGACGTAAAATGCGGTATTCTTGTTCAAAGTCTTGTTCCCCTTGCAGTTGTTTCCCTAACGCCTCCGCCACGCGATCGCGATCGTAGGGATGAATATTATCTAACCAGGTCATCGGCTGGTCGTAAAGGCTTTCGCGGGATCGTCCCCAAACTTCCTCATAAGCGGGACTCAGATAAAACATGCGGCTTAAATCGGGTGTGGTTAAAAAGAACACTTCCCGAATATTTTCCGCCAGTTGGCGGAATTGTTCCTCTCTCTCTAGTAAGGCGGCTTCTGCTTGTTTGCGATCGCTGATATCCGTATGTGTCCCGACAATGCGTGTCACCTTGCCATTTTCATCCCGCAGAACCAATCCTCGCGATAAAAACCAAGGGGTTGAACCATTAGAGTGAACCATGCGAAACTCTAATTTCCATTGCGAGAGTTCACTGATGAAAAGTTGATCGATGCTGATTTTTACCATCGACTGATCCTCTGGATGAACCCGCGCCATCAACTCGTCAAAGCTGGGAGTATCGCGGTCTTCGGGATAACCAATCAGATGCAGGAATTGGGGGGAATAATAGTAGGTTTTGGTTATGAAATTAATATCAAAAAGTCCGCTATCATTCGCTTGAATCGCTAGGGCAAACCGTTCCTCACTCTCCCGTAATGCCGTTTGCGTTTCCTGGCGCTGAGTAATATCCAATGCCATAGACGCAATACCAATAAGATTCCCTTGGCTATCAATTAGAGGCGTATTATACCATTCACAAATAATGGTTCTGCCATCTTTAGTGATATTCTGATTACAGGAACGAGCAACTTGTTTGTCATACCACAGTTTAGCTTTAATCTGTTTAATTTGAGCTTGGGCAGCCGGAGGTACAATCAGGGTAGACGGATGACCTAAGGCTTCGTCTCGACGATAGCCAAAAATGGTTTCCGCCGCCGGATTCCAATCAACAACATCCCCTTCTGTATTCCATTCAATCACCGCCAGGGGCGTTTGTTGAACCAACAGAGAGAGACGTTGATCATTTTTCCGCAACGCTTTCTCCATCTGCTTCTGTTCCACCACTTCGGCTAAGAGTTGGCGATTAGCGGCTTTCAGGGCGGCGGTTCGTTCCTGAAACTGTTGATCGAGATGGGCAACGATATGGCGAGACTGGGTGTCGCGATCGCATAATTCTTGGTAAGCCTTGGCGCGATCGCTGACAATAGCAGCGACAATCAGGGCGGTTATGGCGAAGATGGCGATAAACACATCTTGGCAAACGATAACCCGATTAAATGACTCAAACTTCTCCGCCTGTTGCCAAAAGGCGATACTCGCGACTACACCAATACCCAATGTTGTGATCCGTTGACCCCATTGTAGGGCTGACCCTAAAATAAACGGAAATAGCAAATACTTTAAGTCAATTTGACCGAAAGGCTGATTTAACAACTCGCTTAACCGAGTGGCAAGTTGGTGATGAAACTGGACTCCAATGGGTTCAGAAACCGTTAGGCTATCACCTGTTACAATAACCGAGGAACTAGCGGGAATCGAGAAAACACCAAACACCAACCCACTCACGATTCCCAATCCAATCAGCCAGACTCCAACTTGCCAGATGATTGTTGATGTTGTAAGGGCGGGTTTCACTACCCTTGTTTCTGACTTAACCCAGATGTGCCTAAACCCGCCCTCACCCAAGTTTTGAATGAACGGCATACCTTCCCGATCGTCCCCATTTCCCCCATCTTCCCCATCTTCCTCATTCCCCTCATCCCCCGACTGCATCATCGAATAACCCTGAGTTAACAGTACAGGCGTAACAATTAAAAGTCCCATCGCATTACTCAACCACCACCGCAGCCAATCCCCTGCACCCCATTCCCCCGCCAAAACTTCACCCAACAGACGAAGAGTCGGACTCACCAAGGAGGATAATAGAACCATACCCACCAGGAATTTGACCACATCCCGGCGACGATTTAACCCTGGATGCATCTCCCAGGATTGAACCAACGTTACACCCAACCAAGCTTGTAGCGTACAGCCTAAACAAGACGCGATCGCCACCGTTCCCGGAATTCCCATAAATAGCGCCCTAGATAACTCAGCCAAAGCCACACCCAGCCACAGATTGCGCCCCAGTAACAAGAGGGCGGCTTGACTAATTCCGGCGGGAATGATAATATTCTGACGGCTAAAAATTTGGGCAGTAGCCATATAAATTAGCGTCAGGGCTAAGACGTTTAGACAATATCGTCCTAACGGAGAAAGATTCCAGGTTCTGTTCATCGGACTTTCTAACGTTTAAATTATCCAGGATGAATGATTATACGCTGTGAAATAAACCCATCAAGCGCTTACTTGGGGCAGATTTATGGGGGCAATCGAGATAGCACCAATACCATTCCCACAAAACCTATCCTTTCCCCATCCGCCAAGGGGCTACAATCTCAACTCTAAAATCGGATCACCATCAGAGGGAATAGGGAGAGCGAACCCCCTTAGAGTCTAACATTTTAACTCAAAGCGATAATTTCAATCAGATGGTTAAACTTTCAAGTCAGTAATATTCAGACTTAAGCTAGGTTCGTCGTCAGCATGTTAGTGTTATCAGCGTTTAATCACTAACGACAAATCTTTAAATCAGTAATATTTGACTTTACTTTGTATAGTGTCACGTTAGTCTAGCGAGACAGAGGAAATTATCCTTGAATCAGTCAAGCAGTCTTGACTGTGATCATTCTTATACTGTTTCATGATAATGATCACAGTTTACTCGCAAATTCCTCACAAGTTTATCGTCTGCATATCACCGAACTCAAAGACAGGTAACACAGGTTACACTTTGACAATTGGTGATAATTTGAAGAGTACAAACAGATCAGATATCTCGTAGACGATAAAATCTGATCCACCTGTTTTCATCTATATCTTGGGTCTTTGTATGAACCTTTTGCTTATCAGTCTATACGTGTTTGTTTCACTTTATTTATTAACAGCTTGGTTACGCTTTTTCAAACAAGGAACAGGAATGTCAACCCAGCAAAAAGTTTTATCCTTACTCACTATTGGTATCGCCACAGTATTTTGGCCCCTTGTCCTTCCCATTGCTTACGTAAGGTTATTGAACGCGACCGTATCCAGTCGTAGATAGGTTATGCTGAACCCGATTCAAAGGGTTAGGCAGATTGATTCTTACCGGATTCCAGTTTTGTAACCTAGAATACCTCGATAAGTAGTTGGACAAAAGAAAACGGCACTGTACTAAGTTTTGTAAACAATTCTCAAACCCTTACGAAGGACGTAGCTTGCTTCTCAAGGGCAGCGAGTTCTCCACCGTTAGCTTTTATTGTGTCCACCTACTTAGACTAGACAAACCAGGAACAATTAGCAAATTTAATAGACATCTGATATAATACCTGGGACTTTGACGAGTTGTGTTTATTTATACCTGGAGTTTAAAGATGGCACTTTTGCTTATTAGTGTTTACATGTTGACTGGGCTTTATTTATTAGCCACTTGGTTACGCTTTCTCAAAAAAGGAGCAGGACTATCACCTCAGCAAAACGTCTTATCTTTCCTCACTGTGGGCATCGCGACGCTATTTTGGCCCCTTGTTCTCCCTATTGCTTACGTGAAATTATTAGATGCTACAGCATCACAATCGTAGGGATGTTCCGGCGGAACATCTTTACAAGACTTAAACAAGTTACGCACAAGGTTAATTGAACCCTGGAAATAAGAGGGGCTTACCTTACAGGTGGGTAAGCCCTTTTCTCAATCCTCTGGTAGAGTAGTGAGTAAGAGTCTTTCTGGAAAACCCAGCGTCAGATAAGGAAAATAAACCATTGGCAATCAACGGAAAAACTGAGTCAGAGATAATCGGTCATGTCACAACTTGTTAAAGCCCAACTGATTTCTACAGATGGTGGGGGAACAATTGATTTCATGTTTAACCCCAACCAATTGGCGTTTAGCCAGCAAATTAACTTAACAAAAAGTAGCGGAGCGCGAACGGGTCGAGGATTACCCAAGGTCAACTTTGCTTATCCTGAACCCGTTACCCTCTCGATTAACGATATTATTTTTGATACCTATGAGACAGGTGAGAATGTCCTTCGTTACCTGAAACCCTTTGAGAAAGCGGTAAATTTTGCCGAGTCGGGGGAAGGAAAGGAAAAACGTCCGCCCACTTATGTGTTTACCTGGGGTTCCCTGGAGTATATTCGTTGTTTTGTTACAAAAGTTGATTATAATCTGACCATGTTTCTGCCAGATGGGACTCCAGTCCGAGTGTCAGTTAACTTAACGTTAGAAGAGATTGATGAGTCTGTGTCTCAACCGGGAATGGGAACGCCCCAACCCCGTGCTAGCCAGCGTCAGAGTGGTGGGCGTTAGGGTAACGCGGTGTAGGTTTCTTTTAGAGATGAGGGAGATGGGGAGCAGGGGGAGCAGGGGGAGCAGGGGAAGATGAATGAGGCTCTCCACCGTTCACTTTAATTGTGTCCACCTACTTATCACCCAGGTTTCTCGCGTTGAGACTATCCATCTGTTAGGATAGCTACACAGATATGAGATCGGGTTTGCGATCGCACCCAATAACTCCTACCAATAACTCACTGACCCTACAACCGTTTAGGTCACGTCAGACCTTTTATCATTACCTGTTGAATTTTTACAGATGAATGCTACATTCATCTTAAACCCGCTATTGATGTTGGTTTACAAAACGTAAAATTAAGGCAAAAGAAACCAGGTAGGTAATAAACTAGAAACTTAATTCCCAAGCTCCTGCTTTGCCCTAAAGTCTCCCTGTCTCACATCAATTCCCCCTGGGTAAATTCCCAGTCAGCGGCACAACTCAGTGCCAAGTCTTGATTCTAGAGGTCGCCATGGCTGTCACGTATGTAGCTGAACCGATTTTAGAAATTGATGGTCAGTTAGCGTCCGAAGCGTTAATTGACGACATTATTGAAATCGCGGTGGAAGAAAGCATCCATCTTCCCGGAATGTTCACCTTAATTATTAAGAATGATTACTTTCCCGGACGGACGGAGGATGAAACCTGGCGACATGCAGGCTTATTTGAAATTGGTAAAACGATTAAGATAGGGTTCGGGTCAAGTACGACCGAAGCCCGCGAGTTTGAAGAACAAGAGAGAAATTACGTCCTAGAAGGGGAAATCACGGCGATGGAATGTCACTTTACCCGTGACTCCGAAGCGCCGATGATTATTCGCGGCTACGATATCTCCCATCGACTGTGGCGGGGACGGTATAATCGCTCATTCCAGAACATGACCGATACCGATATTGTGAATAAAATTGCCGGGGAAGTCGGGATACCCACAGGTACGATTGATGAAACTGGGGGACCTTATGGATACGGGGATATCAATGGGTCGAATGGTTATGTGTTCCAAGAAAATCAGACCAATCTGGAATTCTTACGCGAACGCGCCGCCCGTAATGGGTTTGAATTTTTTGTCCAGGATGGAAAATTAAACTTCCGCAAACCCAAAGTTGATGAATCTCTAGAACTCAAATGGCTTAAAGATGTCCATAGCTTTCAGGTGAGAGTCAGTAGCGCTGAACAGGTGAGTGAAGTTGAGGTACGGGGTTGGGACTATGAGAAAAAACAATCGATTGTAGAGACAGCCAATCGCGGACAAGTCCATACCAAAAACGATTATGGAGACGGGGCTAGCACCAGTACCAGTTTTAAAGGAAAGCCACCCACACCTAAAATGATTTTAGTGGATCAGCCTGTTTTCAATGCCCCCGAAGCCAAAACCATCGCTCAAGCTATTTGTGATGAGTTAGGGGGAGAATTTGTTCACGCTGATGCTAAAGCAGAAGGAAATCCCAAAATTAGACCGGGACGGGTGATCAAACTCAGCGATTTAGGCAAGTATAGTGGAGAGTATTACGTAACAGAAACCCGTCACCTATTCGACGAACGAATTTATACCACAGAGTTCACGATACGCGGATTACGCGGCGATAATCTCCCGCCACTGTTATCCCACGAAGCGCCGTTTCAACCGGGACAAACACTACTCGTGGGCATTGTTACCGATAATAATGACCCTAATGGTTGGGGTCGAGTTAGAGTCAAGTTTCCTACCCTAACCGAAGAACATGCAAGCTACTGGGCGCGAATCGCGGCGGCTGGCGTGGGACCCGGACGCGGGTTTGACTGTATTCCAGAGGTGAATGATGAGGTGTTAGTTGGGTTTGAACATGGGGATATTCATCATCCTTATGTCATTGGTGGGGTTTGGAATGGCAAAGATAAACCGCCAGAAGCAGTGACTGATAGTGTCATGGATGGCAAGGTTCGACTGCGGACATTGAAAACTCGCACGGGTCATACGTTACAGTTTGTTGAAGAGGATAAAGGAAGCAGTAAGAAAGGAGTTTATCTAGATACGGTATATGGTCATCATTTACACCTGAACGATACTCAGCAATTTACCGAAGCGAAAACTAAAAATGGTCATTATCTTCGCTTAGATGATAAAAACAAAAAGGCAGAAGTCAAAACTCAAAATGGTCATTATGTACTCTTAGACGATAGAGGAGGAACAATTGAACTGAAATGTGGTGGGACAACGATTACCATGAGCGAGAGGGGTAACAGCATTACGATAAAAGGAACTAGCATTACCCTAGATGCAAAGAAAATCGATATTAAAGCCACAGGTCCAGTGGCTGTTACAGGCAAACCAATTAAACTTAATTAGACAAATAGGAGCTTATTATGGGAAAACCTGCAGCAAGATTTGGCGATACTGTAACCCATCCCCTTCCACCCACATTAACACCCGGACCCGGTAGTTTTAATGTATTAATTGGCGGAAAACCAGCTTGGCGGGGTATCCCCGCAGCATCAGCAGCCGTCTTGCAATCTGCCAAAAAAGCATCTGACGCCATTATCAAAACGGCTGAAACAGCAACATTAAATGCGGCTGGTACACCAGCTGCGCCAGCGGCAAAGGCAGCAGAAGAGGCAACTAAAGCGACAATAGCTGGCGTGATGGGCAGTCTGATTTCAAGTATGGCAGCTAGTGGAGCAGCTGCAGGTGCGGCGGCGGGGGGTATTGGCGCTACTGTAGATATTCATACCTGCACAACACCCTTGCCGATACCTCCCCATGGACCAGGCGTGGTTATTGACGGTAGTACGTCGGTTTTGATTAATGGACTCCCAGCTTGTTTTATGGGCAACACTGTTTTAGAAGCGTTAGGTCCGCCCAATAAAATTACAATGGGTTGTCCTACGGTTCTCATCGGTAGTGGACCAGCAGCAAGTGTTTCTGTAGACACCAGTGCTATGACCGCTCAGATGGAGGCTCAAGCCAGTCAAGCCGCAGCAAAAGCGAAAAAGAAAGTTGAAGAAGAACAGAAAAAGAAAGAGGAATAGAACAGCAAAAGGAGTTCTACAGAAGTAAGGCTTATAAGTAAGTAGGAGTATATATTGAAGTTCACGGAAAAGGCAATATTCTATTCAAATCCTACTTATTGAGTTTTCCTAGTGGGGCAGTTTTGTCAAGAAGTTATGGCGAATAAGCTGTCATGCATTTAAATTTGGTCTAGGTAGTGAGCAAGATGCTCACACTACAAGGACTTTGCTATTCTTGACATTAAGGTTTAAATGCCGAAAAACTTAAGCGTTGCTGATAACTAAAACTACCCCTACAAAAGGAATTGAATTGTGAAATTTTATGACCATTAACTGTGGTTACATCAAGGAACGTTCTAGGAAAGTCGCACTTATCCTAATGCACTAAAGTTTTAGAAATGGCAGACATTACAAATAATCAGCCACGAGATTATCTGGGTAGGGGATTATCATTCCCCTTACGGGGAAACTTACAAGGAAGCCTACAACTGAGCGCCGACATCCGGAATATCGAAGAATCCATTGGGCTTATCCTAGGAACCAAGGTGGGTGAACGGGTTTACCGACAAAATTTTGGATCACGCCTGTCTGAACTCGCCTTTGCGCCGATGAATACCCAAACGCTTTTGCTGATTCGGGTGTATGTTGAGGAAGCCCTCAAAATGTGGGAACCTCGAATTGTACTCGATGGCGTTTATACAGAACCTGATCCGATTCGCGGTCGGGTCAATATTATTATTGAATATCATCCCAAAGATTCCCATGATACTCGGAGTCTGGTTTATCCGTTCTATCTCCAGCCCTCTGGGGAGTAGTTCCACCGGAAGACGTTCCACCGGAACGTCTCTACAAAAGGAATGATAGAAAACCAATTTCTCAGTGTAATCTGTGTAACTAACCTCTCATATCCCTACCCCAATCTCTCCAATAAATCCGTGAAATCAGTGTTTTGACGAATGACAAATTATGGAATTTGATTTTTTACCGAAGTTACCAAAATCTGATTTAGACGATCGCGCGTTTCAGGATTTGGTGGAAGAGTGTATCCTCCGCATCCCCCGCTACTGTCCAGAGTGGACGAATTACAACCCCAGTGACCCTGGAATCACGCTGATTGAACTGTTCGCTTGGCTAACTGACCAAATGTTGCTGCGGTTCAATCAAGTCCCTCGGCGTAACTATGTTACCTTTCTGGAATTACTGGGGATTCGTCTACAAGCGCCAACCCCAGCGCAAACCCAACAAACGTTTTATCTGAGTTCGTCTCTCCCCGAATCCTACACAATTCCCACAGGAACCGAAGTGGCGACGGTACGCACCCAAACCGACGATGCGATTATTTTTAGTACCGATCGTCCCCTAGTGATTGCTAAACCCAGTATCCGCCATTTTCTCACCTCAGAAACTGATGAAGACCAACCCCAAGTGCTGCGCGATCGCTTCGTGGGAACGTGGACTCAGCAACCCGGTGGCGAATGGCAAGGCTTAGAATTATCTATATTTAATGAACAACCCCAAGTGGGAAATTGCTTTTATCTCGTCTTTGAGGGGGATCAACCCATTGAAGGGAATGTTATCGCCCTGCGGATCAAAGGTGAAGCCGCTACCTCCACCGGGATTAATCCTGAAGATCCCCCTCGCCTTTGGCAAGCCTGGAATGGTATGTTTTGGGAACCTATCCTGCTCCAAGAAGCCGATGATAGCACCAAAGGATTTAGTTTTAGTGAACTGATCCGTCAAGGGGGTGATCCGTTACAAGGGGCGGATGTTGTCCTTCATTTACCCCTGCGTTTACCCGTTACCCAATTTGTTACCTATCAGGGACGCTGGCTGCGCTGTATTTACACCGAACCCCACTTCAATCAACCCGGTTACATTCGTTCCCCGCGCATCGTTGGTTTAGATGTCCGGTCGATTGGCGGTACCGTAGAAGTCACCCAATGTACGACAATTCGCAATGAAATCCTGGGCGAAAGTGATGGAAATCCCGGTCAAACCTTTCAACTGCAAGGACGGGGAATTTTACCGCGCCGGGATGAGGAACATATTCTGGTGATTCCACCTGGAGGATTACCCCAAATCTGGCAAGAAGTCAATGACTTTGCCGACTCAGGTCCAGAAGACCTGCACTATACCATTGATGCGATTACTGGAATCATTCAATTTGGTCCCCTATTACGAGAACCCTCTCAACTGCGAGAACAAACGCAGTGGCGTTCCCGTTCCCAGAGAGTCCCGTCGCCAATGCTCAGTTTAGTCAATGGTCGAACTGGCGCGGTAGAACGACGGGAGGGCGCAGCGATGCAGTCCATGGAACGTCAATATGGCGCCGTTCCCCCTAGAGGTGCTGTGATTCAAATGGCTGCCTATCGCATTGGTGGTGGTCAACAGGGTAACGTGCAACGGGGCGCGATTCAAGTCCTCAAATCCGCCGTTCCTTATGTGGCGAACGTGATTAACTATTCTCCCGCCCGGAATGGCGCTGATGCGGAATCCTTAGAACAAGCCGTGATCCGGGTACCACGACTCCTAAGAACCCGCGATCGCGCTGTTACTCGCGAAGATTTTGAATACCTAGCCATGGAAGCCGGAGGCGGTTCCATTGCTCGCACCTTATGCTTATCACCCATTCGCCAAGAAGACGCCGGACGAGTACGTCTGCTGCTTGTACCCAACGCCAATACCGATGGGATTGAGCGCGGTGAAGGTATTGACCCAAACTTATTAACCCTGACCCCACAACTCACCGAGCGAGTGCTGAGTTATCTCGATGAACGACGGTTACTCGGTGTAGAAATCCTCTGTAGCCAACCTGATTACGTTGGGGTTGCGGTACAAACGGAAGTTGCTCTGGATACAGCTTATAATAATCCCCGTGCCCAACAAGAAATACTATTGAAACTGCAAACCGCACTCTATCGCTTTCTCAATCCTTTAACTGGGGGTTCAGAGGGGAACGGGTGGTCGTTTGGTCGCCCAGTTTACTCATCGGATATTGTCACCTTATTGCAAAGCGTTCCTGGGGTACAGTATTTAGGGGCGGTACAGCTATTTGAATTACGGCGTCAGGGGCAAACTTGGGTGCGAACCTTACCGCGAACTCCTGGACAGGGGCAAGTACCAGCTTGCCGTGGAGGCC
>CAZNNK010000016.1:18648-20161 GCA_964574085.1 uncultured Coleofasciculus sp. | reverse complement strand
ATGGGGAAGATGGGGAAGATGGGGAAGATGGGGAAGATGGGGAAGATGGGGAAGATGGGGAAGAGGATTAAGTACCTGGACATAAATTTTGTACTCTGTACTAAGAAATGTTAACAAACCTTAAACCCTTACTGTTGCCTGTTGCCTGTTGCCTAATCTCAACCGTTAAATTTAATGACAGTCCGACTAATTACCAATCAACAATGAACCATGAACAATCAACAAATGACAAAGAACTTAGAGTCGATTCATTTCACAGAGTTTAATGTAATTAAGTGCTGCTCTATCGTACAAATTAACGTCTAAAATCTCTTGGAATAGGCTCAATGCCACATCAATTTTATTTTGATTAAAACTGATAATTCCTTTTTCAAAGGTAGTTTTGGTTTGTTCTTTTAATTGGATGATGGAATCTGGTTCTGCATCAAACACTTCAAAAACTGGCACCAGATGTTTTTTGCCCTTAACCTGAACCTGACCGATAAATCGATAGTGATATTGACTTTGATCCTCTAGACAAAATAAAGTATAACCACTAATTAAAATCGATGCCCCGTAGACCTTCGTCAAGTCTTCTAAGCGTGACGCCAAGTTAACCGTATCAGAAATGACGGTACTTTCCATGCGCTGCTGTTCGCCAATCGTCCCCAGCATCAAACTACCCGTATGCAAGCCAATGCCAATGGTAATTGAAGGATACCCGGCTTTTTCGCGATCGCGGTTATAGCGTGTCACTTGTTTTTGGATTTCAATCGCCGCTTTTAAGCCATCATCGGCGGTGGCGGGAAACAGCGCCATGATTGCGTCGCCAATGTATTTATCAATAAACCCCTGATGCTTACGGATAATTGGTCCGACTTGTTTTAAATAAGAATTGAGAAAGTTAAAATTCTCCTGGGGAGACATACTTTCCGATAGAGTCGTAAAATTGCGAATATCCGCAAACATAATCGACATATCCTGCTGCACCTGATCCCCCAATTGCACATCCACAATGCTTTCATAGCCCAAAAAGCGGAGAAATTCCTGGGGAACAAAGCGCCCATAGGCTCTATTGATATTCGATAGATGGAGGTGGGTCTTAATCCGGGCAATCAGTTCATGCTTAGAAATCGGTTTAGTTAAATAATCATTCGCTCCCAAACTCAACCCTTCCACTAAATCTGAGACTTGTTCCTTCGCCGTCAACATAATGATTGGCACCTCCGTTGCTGGGAAGCGTTCGCGGATTTTTTGGCAGACTTCGTAGCCCGACATTTTGGGCATCATAATATCCAGAATCACCAGATCTGGTTTAAATCCCTGCTCAATTTTAGCTAAAGCCTCCATCCCACTGGTGGCTGAAACAATGGCATAATTATGTACAGATAAGTGATTCGTCACGACCTGCAAATTAATCGGTTCGTCGTCTACGACTAAAATCGTGAACTCGCCCGTTTGAGACATCAGGGGTAACGGTTCACTGGAAAAAGGATTACTATAGTCCCGCACTTTAGTGAGATCTGTCCTGTAT
>CAZNNK010000016.1:0-18638 GCA_964574085.1 uncultured Coleofasciculus sp. | reverse complement strand
ATGCAATCGGTTGGGAACTGAGGGGAAGTGTGAAAATAAATTGCGACCCTTGACCCAATTCTGACTCAACTCGAATCCTACCGCCGTGAAGTTCAATCAGTTGTTTGGTAATACTTAATCCTAATCCTGTCCCCCTGGAGGGATGGGAAACCGAGGCGTTCAGTTGCTCAAAGGATTTAAAAATATCCTTGAATTTATCTGAGGCAATCCCAATCCCCGTATCCGCCACCGTTATTTCTGCCATATTTTGTTGCTGGGTGGCTGACACGGTAACGGAACCTGATTCGGTAAACTTAATCGCATTTCCCACCAGATTGTACATGATTTGTTGCAATCGATTCTCGTCGCCATCAATGCCAGGAAAATCTGCGGGTATTTCATTGTTGAAGTCAACTGATTTACCCTGAATCAGGGGGCGAGATAGGGTAAGTACCACTTCCGTGATTTGGCGAAAGTCCACTGATTTGCGGTGTAATTTGATATCTTGGTTTTTCAGTTTGGCGAAATCCAAAATATCATTAATTAGACTGTGCAGGCGCTTCCCACTAGAGACAACCATTGCCAGATTCGCGATTTGCACGGGAGACAGGGAACCCGCCGCCCCATCGATGAGGGATTCAGCAATGCCAATAATGCCATTCAGGGGAGTCCGTAGTTCGTGGGAGGTATTGGCTAAAAACTCATCTTTGAGTTGGTCTAGGCGCTGCAACGCTGCATTCTGTTGTTCTAAGGCTTGGGTAAACTGAAGCCGTTCTGCTTCAGCTTGCTTGTGGAGACTGATATCTTGAAACGCCGCGATCGCATAAACAATTTCACCCTGTTCATTATAGATGGGAGTTGCCCAGACTTCCAAGGGAATCACTTGATCCCCGCGATGAATTTCCAGATTATCCACGGTGACTTGTTCCCCCCGTAAGGCTCGCACGATGGGGTTTTCCTCGGTGGGGTAGAGTTGATTGGTTCCCGTGACGTAGATTTGATAAACTTGCGATAACTCTTCAACCGTCGTACCGGGTATCATCCCTTTTCCGACAAGTTGTTGCGCCCGTTGGTTTGCATAGTGGGATTGACCCTCAGCATCAACGACAAATAAGCCTACGGGTACAGCTTCTAAAAATTGTGCCAACTGTCTCTCACTCGCCCGTAATGCCTCTTGGACGCGCTTGCGCTCAATCACTTCTTGGCGTAGATTTTCTAATAAGTCAGCTTGCGCTTGTTGTGCCAAACTCTCCTGCTGTTGTGCGGCTTTGAGCTGTTGCACATGGTTTAGGGTTTTATGGGTGGTAATCTCTAAATCTTGGAAATCAATGGGTTTAGTCAGGAAATCAAAAGCGCCCAGATTCATGGCTTTGCGGATATTTTCCATATCCCCATAGGCAGAAAGAATCACAGCTTTAGTGGTGGGATAATCTTGGGCGAGGTGTGTCAGTAAGGTTAATCCATCCATGTCGGGCATATTAATATCGGTTAAAACCATATCAATATCCGGTTCAGCTTGCAGTTTTCCCAAAGCATCTACACCATTACGGGCGAAAATAAACAGGAGTTCCTGACGCCGAATTTTTTTTCTAAACTTCTGGCGAATTAAGAATTCTAAATCAGGTTCATCATCGACAACCAGTATTTTGGCTGGCATGGTTTTTGCCGGATAGGATGGACTGTAGAGACGCGCCATGGCGCGTCTGGGGAGATGGGGGAGATGGGGGAGTTAACTCAAAATTCTACCTTACCTATTCCCTATTCCCTGTTCCCTGTTCCCTGTTCCCTGTTCCCCGACCAATCACTGCTGCTTAAGAATAAGTAAGGTGATATCATCATGAACTTTCTGGTTTCCAATATGCTGCCACACCTGGTCAATAACCGCCTGTTTAATCTCACAGGCTGACTTGTGCCAGTTGGTGCTTAAGACTTGACACAGCCGTTCTAGTCCATATTGCACCCCATTAATATCTTCGGCTTCAGTAATCCCATCGGTATAAAGGACAACTCCATCGCCGGGATACAATTTTACGGTTGCTTCCGCTACAAAGTCGGCAATCGCCTCTGCCAAACCAATGGGGAACCCCAAATCAATCGTATCAATTCGCTCAATCCTACCTTCAGAGCGTAGCACAATCATTTGCTCATGTTGTCCACTCACCGTTAGAGTCCCCTGATGATAGTCAATTAAGGCGAGGCTTAAGTTCTTGTCGCAACCCATGCGGTGCAGGTTGTGGTAAATCGTTTGGTTGAGGGTACTTAAAAAGTTAACGGTGTTTGTCTCATTATTGACCAGCAATGTTCGCACCGCCGTTTGTACCATCAGCATGAGGACACCACTGGCTAATCCATGACCCGTGATATCGCCGATGCCAATTTTCACCCTGCCATTGTGTTGCAGTACGTCGTAATAGTCTCCCCCGACTTCATCGGCTGGTTGCATATACCCAGCGATATCGAGTCCCTGAATTTGACGCAGTTCTGTCTCTGTGGGTAACAGCATTTGTTGCAGTCGTCGGGTAATATCGAGTTCGGTGCTGAGGCGGAGGTTTTCGGCTTCTAAACGCTTGAGATAGTTTTCTTGGGCTAATGCCTGTTTGAGCTGCTGAACATGCTGAAGGGTTTTGTAGGTGGTAATTTCTAAGTCTTGAAAATCAATCGGTTTAGTGAGAAAGTCAAATGCCCCTAAGTTCATCGCTGCTCGAATATTGTCCATATCCCCATAGGCGGACAGGATGACAGTTTTAATCACTGGATAGTCTGCTGCCAGTTTCATCAGCAAGGCTAACCCATCCATTTTGGGCATATTAATATCGGTTAAAACCATATCAATTTCAGAGTCAGCCTGTAGCTTGTCTAGGGCGTCCACACCATTACAGGCAAAAATAAACTGGAGTTCTTTTCGCCGAATCTTTTTTCTAAATTTTTGACGGATTAGGGGTTCTATGTCGGGTTCATCATCGACAACCAGTATTTTAGCTGGCATTGGTTTTCAGTCTGCTAAGTTGTGGATAAATTAAAGATTTTTTCTTTGAGTTGGTCAAAGTCAACGGGTTTATGTATATAATCATCGGCTCCGTATTCTTGGGAAAGGCGATAGTTTTCGTCGTCGCCGTAAGCCGTAATCATAAAAACTTTTAAATGAGGAAATTTTGTTTTGATTGTTTTAAGTAATTCTAAGCCGTTGATCTCCGGCATATTAATATCGGAGAGAATCAAGACAACACAATTTTCTTTTTTGCTTTCCATTTCTAGATAGTAGAGGGCTTCCTTGGCGGAAAACGCAAAGTGAAATTCAATTTTGCCTTGTCTAATCTCTTTTCTAAATCGTTGTCGAAACAACAACAAAACATCTTTTTCATCATCGACCACCATGACTTTCATCATTTTTTCCTCTCAATCAATATGAATTAAGATAAGCTGTTCGGCATTGAACCCTTAATCTCAAGAATTGCGAAATTATTGTCTGTCGTGGGAGCATCTTGATCGTGACTAAGTATCTTGCTCACGACCTCTACCCAGTTTAAATACATAACAGCTTAAAGGGTGAGAGTAAAGGACAACCTGAATTAATTATAGGGCGATCCGAGCCAATTGAATAGATTTTAGTTGTTCGTTGGTGCAGCGGGTTGCCCCTACAGTACACGAGGGAACGAGGGGGGTTAGGTTGAATGTCACTGACTTAAGCTGAGTTCGTAGTAGGCACGAAGCGTGCCAGAAGCGCTCGCATCGCTGACTACAAACTCTAAAGTCAGCTAGAATTATCGGGGCAAAATCAGCTTAAACTCGGTATACTCGCCCAATTCAGTGGCGAGCTGAATCTCCCCTTGATGCTCTCCCACAATGATATCGTGACTAATGGATAATCCCAAACCTGTTCCTTGACCTGTGGGTTTGGTGGTGAAGAAGGGGTTGAATATTTTATCTCGGATGTCCGCCGGGATACCATTGCCATTATCTCGGATACGGATTTCGACTTTATCGCCTAGATTTTTGGTAGTAACGGAGAGTGTGGGAGTAAAGTCTGCGCCAACAGATTTTTTCTTGTCATGGGCAGCATAACAGGCATTATTGATCACATTGAGAAAGACGCGACTGATATTCTGCGGCACAATATTAATTTGACCAATGCTGGGGTCATAGTCGGTTTCAATGGTAATGTTGAATGAGGAGTCTTTAGCACGCATACCGTGATATGCCAGATTTACATATTCAGATAGAAGTGCGTTGATATCGATGAGTTGGCGTTCGTTCCCTTGACCCCGTGAATGCATCAACATCCCGCGCACAATATTGTCGGCGCGTTTGCCATGTTCGTTGATTTTTTTTACGTTTTGTTCTAAGTCACTGAGAATTTCTTCGATGTATTCGGTGCTTTCGGGGTCTAATCGTTCTTTTTGACTATCGAGTTCTTCTAAGAGTTCTTCGGTTAACTCAGCCGACAGTTCGGCGAAGTTATTGACAAAGTTTAAGGGATTTTTAATTTCATGGGCAATCCCGGCGGTTAATGCACCGAGGGAGGCGAGTTTCTCTTGGGCGATAATTTGGTCTTGGGTGGCTTTGAGTTTTTTCAAGGTGGCGGAGAGTTCCTGGTTTTTGTCTTGAAGTTCCTGGGTTCTTTCCTCAACTTTAATTTCTAGATTGCGGCTGTAGGCTTCGAGTTGTTGGTAAAGGCGAGAGTTTTCGATGGAGATAGCGGCTTGGGCGGATAGAATTTTTAAGGTTTCGACTCGTTCGGGTGTAAAGGCGTCGGTGGCGAGGTTATTTTCTAAGTAAAGAATACCTGTTAGTTTGCCTTGATTGAGGAGGGGGGTGCAGAGGATGGATTTGGGGTGAGTGGCGACGATATAGGAATCGCGGGTAAATTGTCCTTCATGGGTGGCGTCATTGAGGACAATATTTTCCTTGGTGTGGATGACGTAGTTGATGATAGCGGTTGACAGCAGGGGTAAGTGGGTGTCAGGATCGACTGTATCTACAGGACGCGATCGCAAAATATTAACGGCTTCTGAATCCACGATACCTTCGGCTTCAATTACCCATTTCCCTGGCTCAGTCTCTGGCTCAATTTGGGATTGTAAAATTAGAAAGCCTTTTTGTGCGCCTGCATTCTCTATGGCAATATTCATCAGTTTCGCCAGTACCTTATCCAGCAGAATTTCACTGGTGAGAGTTTGCGAGGCTTTCATCACCGTTGACAAATCCAAGGCTTGAGCATTACTCCCTGATGTAGAGATTCGGGTGCTAATCCCTTTACCCTCAGTTCGATGGGTTGTACCAACTAAAATTTGCGGATATTCAACTTCCAAGGCTTTAACTTTAGCCTTTGCACCCCAGCGCGTGTAGCAATGGTGGGCGTTTTTTAGGTAGAGTTTACCGATTTCGTCTCTACCGAGGGAGAAATAGAACTCCGCCGCCCGTTCGTAAGCGATGGCTTCTTCGTGGATAAACCCTTGTTCCCTAGCCCCACGAATCGCGCCATCGTAAAGTTCCATGGCTTGGGTTTGTTTCCTCAAAACTCGCGACTTTTCGGCTGCTACTAAATTATATTTGTGCTGATAATTTTCTGGACAATGAACTGCCCATTTTTTCAGACGCTTTTGATTTATATTAATTTTATTAATTAACTGTTTTTTGTCTAAACTCTGGTCTTTAAAGTATAACCCTAAATTGCCCATTGATTCATAAAAATTAAGCTGAACGAGGGCTATCATTCCAGCAGCAGAACTAGCGTAGGATTGACCTACGCTAATATTTTTAATTACCTGTCGATAATGTTTAAATAAAAAAGACAATAGTGCTTTGTTAGCATACAAATGACACAATGTACAGTAATTTTTCCCTTCTATTAATTGAGGAATAGATTGAGTTTCATTAAAAGCCGTGCCACTTAAATTTATTTTCTCTACAGAGGTATTGAGTAAATTTAATACAGTTTGATGAAAAACTTGGGAGTATTGTATAGAATATACAAGCTTTAACTTGATCATTAATTCAGTATACGTTGCTGTCTGTTGCTCCACTTCATCCAAATTGTTGCCAATAAAGAACAAATTGGCACAATAGGAATTTGCCGCCATGCCAGCATACTCTAAATCCCCATGTTCTAATCCGGTATTTAAGCCCTCTCGTAACGGTTCTATTGTTGTTCTAGTATGTTCTTTCCAATGTTTAATCTGAGTATTATAGATTAAGGGAACTCTTGCTGTAAATTGTTGGGCATTAAACTTTTCCAGTAACTGCAAAGACAACTGACCAAAATGATAAGCATCTTCTTGATAACCTTCGACTCCAGATAGATAGAGAGCATAGTTAATGTAACCTCCCACAGCTAAACTAGAATTTCCATACTTGACACAAAGAGTTGCTAGACTATGAGCAACCATCGCAAACAAGGGTGGATTAGTAATATAAGTAGGTGAAGCGATCGCGAGTAAGAGTCTCATTGCTGCCAGTTTATCAGCAGCCGTCATTTCGGGTAGATTAGCTAAGTCTTTAATCCGCTTATCGCCTAAAAGTAACTTGAATGCATTCTGTTCTTTTTTTATTCGGCTTTGGCTTGGTTGTTGGGGCAAAACTATTCCCAATTTCGCTAAAATCTCAAGTCCCGTATCTATCGCTGACTGGAACTGTAGTTGCGAGTAGTAGGATTGAAGCTTTATTTCATACACTTTAGCTTGATCAATCAGCGTTTTAGTATGTTGTAGAACAACCGCAGAAAGCTTGTGCGCTTGCTCAAATTGGGTACAGAGGTATTGGGATTTAATCGTTTCTATATGCAGTTCCAGGGTTAAGTCATACTGACGTTCCCAGCCATCTGATGAGAGGATATCTAACCCTATCTTTAAGTACCGAACAGCCGATTCATAAGCTGTTGCTTCTCTGGCTTTCTTCCCAGCCATCAGATTTAATTGAGCTAACTCATCTCTGGCTGACTGCTCGTTAATTAATTCGGCTCCGATATTTAACTGGTTAACAATGTTGAAAATATTTTCATCGAGTTCATTTTCTTTAACGTTCTCTAGCAATAATTGACCAATTTTGACATGAACTTCTTTTTTATGGTTATCGGGAATCAGAGCATAAGCCGCTTGTTGAACTCGGTCATGCAAAAATTTATAAAAGATAGAATATTTCTGATCAGGAAAGACAGAGGAGGCTGGTTGACCAGCATCAATTAACTCGGTTTCTCTATGCCAAAGTAGGGGAATTTTGTAGTCATCACTTAACGGAATAATCAACCCTTCTTGTATGGCTGACCACAGATCGTTAGCCGTATCTGACAACGATTTGGAGTTGACAACAGAGAGAACATCTAAATTAAATTGGTTGCCAATACAGGCTGCAAACTTCAACACATTTTGTGTTTGAGGATCTAGCCTTTTAATTTTACTGACCATTAATTCAACAACATTGTCAGTTATAGCTACAGTTTGAATCTGGTTGATATCCCAATGCCAACACCCTGTACTATGATCGAAGTAAACCATTTGTTCTTGATATAAATTTTCAAGTAACTGGGTCACAAAAAATGGATTCCCATGCGTCTTTTTAAAGATTAAATCAGCCAAAGGTTTGGATACATCTCTTGAGCAGTTTAATGTATCAGCAATCAATTGGTTAACACAGTCTATTCTTAAGGGTTGAAGAGTAATGATATTCACATTTGTATTCGTCTTTTTAATTTGATCCAGGGTGAGCATCAAAGGATGTGTGGCACTGACTTCATTATCTCGATATGCCCCAATCATGAGTAGATATTGAATGTCGGGTTCAGTCATTAACAACTGAATTAACTTCAAAGAAGCCCAATCTGCCCACTGTAAATCATCCATAAAAAGAACTAAAGGATGTTCTTTTGTAGTAAAAACGCCAATAAACTTTTTAAATACTAAATTAAATCGATTTTGAGACTCGGTTGAACCAAGTTGTGGCACAGGTGGCTGTTTACCAATAATTATTTCAACTTCAGGAATAACATCAATAATGACATTCCCATTGTTTCCCAGTGCGGCTAACAGGTCTTGCTTCCAAGTTTGCAGACGCGCTTCACTTTCTGTCAGCAATTGTCGAATCAAGTCTTGGAAAGCCTGAATGATAGAAGCATAGGGGATATTCCGCTTAAACTGATCAAATTTACCGGAAATAAAATACCCATGCTGTCGCACAATAGGTTTATGAATTTCATTCACTAAAGCTGACTTACCAATACCTGAATAGCCAGCAACAAGCATCATCTGAGTCGTGCCTTGGGTCACTTGATCAAAAGTTTCTACCAGTTGCTTGATTTCTGTTCCCCTACCATAGAGTTTTTGCGGGATTTTAAACTTATCTGAAATATCTTGCTGACCGAGAGTGAACTCTAAAATCGCCCCTTGAGTTTGTAATTGATTTAAACAGGTTTCTAAATCGGCTTTTAGCCCCCAAGTACTTTGATAGCGATCCTCTGCCGTTTTTGCCATCAGTTTCATGACGATATCAGAAACCGTCTTAGGAATCTCGTTGATCCCCTTATTCTTTAGTTCATTTGCTCCTCCTCTCAAGCGATGAGGTGGAATCGGTTGTTTAGCGATATGACAATGCACCAACTCCATCGCATCAGTCGTTTTAAATGGAAGTTGATAAGTGAGAAGTTCGTAGAATGTAACCCCCAGAGAATAGAAGTCAGTTCGATAATCAATCACTCGATTCATTCTGCCTGTTTGCTCTGGTGAAATATAGGCTAACGTGCCTTCCAGATGATCCGGATTACGAACGGCGGGATTCTCCCGCGATAAAACAGAAGACATGCCAAAATCGATAATTTTTAATTGTCCTGTTTTTGGGTTATAAACAATATTTGATGGATTAATATCTTTGTGGATGATGTTGGCAGCGTGAATTCCGCCCAAGCCCTCGGTTATTTTTAGAGCAATATCAAGAAATTCTTTCAGATTAAACTGGCATTCGGTCATCCATTTCCTTAAAGATTCTCCCCCAAAATCTTCCAATAGCATGATCAAGCTATTTTGATATCGCTGTAAGTTGTATGCTTTAACCACACCTTCCAGATTTAAGGAACGGGTTATTTCATATTCTTGCTTGTATCGATTAAGTTCTGCTGGAGTGGGATAGTCTTCTTTAAGAATCTTAAGAATAATGGGTTGATGATTTTGGGCGAAAATCGCTCGATAGACTAATGAATTATTGCTTTCGTATATTTTGGCAAGAATTTGATAGTCAGTCGTGAAGTTCATTTTTTTATTTCAACAGAAGTAAGTGTTATTCAGTTGGACTGTTATTTTATGGTTTTCTATATTACCCAATACATTGTCGTGTTTTTTTCTCTTTTAGCCATAATTCAGTGAATCACTAAAATAGCTACAATCCATAAAAACGAACAGGATTATGCCAAAGAATCTTTCGCACCGTTTCCTCACCCAGTTGTGCCTGAAGTGCCACGGCTCTTTCCACAATATCCTGCTTATGATCCATGTGAGGATAGTCAGAACCAAAGATCAAGTTATCGGCACCAATATCCTGAATAACCCGATCCAGATAAGGCTCAGAAGGCTCAATCGTGATAAAGCACTGGCGACGGAAGTAGTCGGACGGCTTCATTGTAACGTTATTCTTCACTTCCCAACCTAGCTCCTCATACTCTTCATCCAGACGCCATAGCCAATAGAGTAACCAACCACAGCCAGATTCGAGAAAGCCAACTCTCAGGTTAGGGTGACGCTCTAACACCCCCCCTTCAATCAGCGCTAACAATGCCATCATCTGTTCCATTGGATGAGAGCAGGCGTGCATCCCAAAACGGGTGTTAAAGCGCTCCGCACCAGTGGTTGGTAAACGACTGTGGCTGCCACTTTCATGAATCCCCACAGCTACCCCTAGCGCTTCGCACTCCGTCCAAAATGGCTCGTAGGCTGGATCACTCAGTAGTCGCCCCTGAACGGGGTTGGAGCGCAAAAAAACGGCATTCCAACCAAAGGCTACAACTCGATGCAATTCAGGTATCATCTCTTCGGGATCGTGTAAATTGATTGCTCCCACCCCTTTGAGAATTTGCGGGTTATAGCTACAAAAGTCATGTAACCAATTATTATAGGCTCTGGTAAATGCTCCAGCCAGTTGCGGTGTCATGCTATCGATTCCCATCACCCACAATCCCAGGCTGGGATAGAGAAATGAGATATCAACTCCCATCTGCATCATTGCCCTAACTTGAGATTCTGAGTCAAAACCATTAGGTATGCCCAATGTCGGGTGATTGCGTCCGATATTTTTCACCGCATAGTTGTGAACGTCATTAGAAATTTTGCGGTAAATTTTTTCACCCTGAATTGTTATATCTGGTGGTGGTGTCAGGGCAAACTGCTTTAACCCAGGTTCTAGGTAATTTTGCCAAAGGTCTTGCGGCTCAAATACATGAGCATCTGCATCAATAATTTGATATCCGTTAATCATAATTTTTAAGTCTTGGCTTGGCGGCGATACAGTTACGGTTTTGGAATCCCCCCTCTAAAATGGGATGCTGATAATGCGAAATCCCCCATCCTTTGGGCGGGGGATTCGTTGGAGAAAATACAAAGCTTTACACGCTTACCACTTTCATGACTAAGTGTAGAGAGTTTGAACTCTAGGTAAATTTTCCGCCGTGTTGTAGTTGTATTAGCAGGATGTCAGTGGGATATAGGGGTAAGGAGGAAAGGGATTTTTGATTAAACCGTCCTCTTCTTCTATGCTTGCCGTTGTCCATTCTTCTATTTGTTCGTAAGTGACCGTAAACTCTCCGAGGGCAGGACGTGGAGGATAAGGCAAAATCAGTGTAAAGTAAGGAGGTGTCTGTGACATAACGGCTTGTGCATTCTCAATCAATTTACCTTCAAAAGAATTCCAACTAATTTTTAATTCGTATAGTTCTATTTCTTCATCATCAAAAATAGACTGTTTCCACAATTTTGGTTTCTTTCCAGTCACCAACTGCCGCAATTCTGAATCATCATGACCCGTAGCTTGAGTGAATATTTCCCTGATCTGTTTAGCTTGGTCACCATTTAACCATGAGGTAGCAATAAGTTGGGACAGTAATCTACATTTCCTCAGTAACTGGTTGGCAAATGTCTCGTAGTCACAAGGATGTTTTTTGGGGGGTGGGCAAGGTTGGGATTTGGCAGGACTAGATTTTGATTGATGCCATTCCCTTAAGGCTGTTACGTCCCAGTCTTTCATCAGTTAGAATCTCCAATTGTATTTTCGTGGATTACACAAATCGTAAACGTGATTCAATACACTATATTTATTTTTTACCGAATATTATTAACTCCACTGGCGGAAAATTCAATGGTTGTACATCATTCTTAATAAACCAAGTGGCTCATTTTTCAGGATGGGTTATAACCAATCTATGGAATCACATCCACATCGGGAATGGATTAAGTTCATTTTCCGGAAGTGGCGCTGTCAGCCACCCCAATTCTACCGGAACCTGATATAACCGTCCCGAACCCAGCCGTTTCCAAAAGTGACGCATTCCGGGAACAATCACTTTGACAACCTTGAGTCCAATATCAGGACGAGTCTGATCCAGCACCAGCAATTCCATTCCCCGATTTTCAACGATTTGCTGACAGCGGATCACATCATCTTTCAGGTCATCACTCCACACTTGCGGATAATCGGACTGTACCTTTACCGCCCTAGTCTCATCCGCAACTAAATAAGGCTGATTCGCCACCGTTGCCATTTTCCACCAGTTCAGCGCCATCGGATCAGCCCCAGGATTATACAATGTACTACCATCAGGATTTGCCCTTAACACCGAAGGGAGAATCTGATTCACCTCCGTCAACGCCCGTTGGATGGCAATTTTCGGGTCAAAATGAGCGCCGTACCCCAAAATGATATCTTCCACCGCGCGATCGCATCGCCGACTAATCGCCGCAAAGACGGGAATATTCAGATCACTGGTAATATCCAGCACCCAGAGTTCCCGATGCAGGCTTTGGTAATACTCGTTTAATTGATAAAAATAGGGGTGATCAAAACTCTCTAAATCCACCTTGGGGCGTTGAATCCGGTTATACCACCATAACGCCACACTATCCCGTTCCACCAATTCCATAAACCCTTGCAGGATCGCTTCTTCCAGCGTATTTCCCGCCGCACACCCATTAGAATCTGCCCAACAATCCGCTGTTTCGGCTTGGGGATAGCCATAATAACAGTAAGCTGTCGGCAGATATTTAAACCCTTGCTCCGTTAACGACCAAACTGGCGTCCATTCTCGCTCTCGTTCCTCGTCAAAGGGGTCGGGAACCTTTTGAAACCACCCCGCACATTTACTATTCCACTCCTGACGAGTTTCATATTGACTCGGGCTAAAATTCATACAAGTATTCGGATGAATCGCGCGATCGCCTAGCGTTTGATAACTCCCTGTTTCCCGAATTTCGTCCCCCTGAAACACCCCAGAATAGCGTTCAATCGCCTCACAAAACCCACTGGCTTTGGCTTGAGCATCGGTGCGACCTTTTCCCGCACTGCGACCGCCAAGATTTTGGCGTAAGGTGTTGAGATCATCAAACAAGGTAGCAAAATGATGCTTGGCGAGATAAGTATGAGTTAAATGATTGACCCCTGTCTCTAACCGAGTCAATTCTCGCACAACACCTGTAATCGGACTCAGGTGATGGTGATAACTTTTCAGCGTTTCTTCCGGTGAACAATAACGATGTCCGCCATCGGTGGTAAAACCTTTCTTCCGGTGTCCCAGGATAATCGGTAAAGGGTTACGCTTCAACCTCTGATTCAATCCACAATGGGGACATTGCGGACGCTTCACTAAACGATGATTTCGGGTATCTAAGGATAAGGTATCGTGAGTAACCAGAACCCCGGTTAACCGTTGATTTTCGCCCTGAACAATCCATTTAAAGAGTTCCGTTGCAGCCATTCCCCAAGCCGTTTGGACGCTAGCCGGAAAAGAGGTTAAGGGAATCGGTATCGGTGTAGAACAGTTCTGCTGGTTTTGGATAAAGCGTTCTATCGGTCTGTTATCCCGTAACCGTTGCGCTAAACAGTGCCAGCAACCCGTTTTTCCTGGCTGAATAATCGGTCCAATCCAAACCACTGTTCCCAGGGGTTTAACTAGCATCCAGGGACGTTGAGATTGTAATGACTTTTGATTAAATGCGTCTAAATCAACGTGTAAATAGTCATCAGTTAAGACAACATCAATCTCTCCCTGATCCGCCACTTGAATCTGTAGCGATTCCAGCGTCGATAGGAACTCAGAAGTAGACAGAGAACCCAAACATCTGACGGCTACTTTTGTCCTTTGTAATCGCTGGTACGCCTGCTGAACCTCAACATTTAGCATCTCACAGAAACTGGCTAAATGATCGGGCAATAGAGACTCACTTTCAACAATATACCCCTTCTGTTCCATCTGCATCAAGGCGTGTCGCGCCATGACGCTAGTATTGAGCATCTCTTGAAACGAAATCGTTTCCGCCGATAGATCCTGGAGAAGTTGATCAATAATTTCCTCAACCGTGTGATGCCCATCGATTAACGGGACTAATTGTTGATAGAGATGACGATTGAGTTGAATCGAACCTCGCTCCGATAACAAAAATGCCGTTTCTGGTTCAACTGTTTCTACCTGAAAGCACTGTTTAAATCTAGGCTTATTGATCATAGTTATCTAATATAATTGATAGGTTAGTTATATTGATGGGAGTGCGATCGCGCCCCTAATAGTGTGATTCAAAACCCTTGTTGAGTGGTCTGTTGATCAATATAATACTGGAGTTTATCCCGTAGCCGTTGCGCTGCTTGGTAAACATGCGATCGCCCAGTGGAACCTGACTTAACCTCTATCGACCGTTGCTCACAAGGTTGAATATAATAGCGCAGTCGGGTTCTCATCGCCCAAACCCCCATGGATGGGAACAGAACAAAGACAATCATCAAGGGCGATACCGGAAAAAATGGCAGCTTCACTCCTTTTGTCAATAGTTTCACATTCCACGCCCAGGGATGCAAGAATTCACTACCCAGACACAAGACGGGTAAAATTGGTATCCGGTAGCGATCGCTCAACTGAATAAAGCTGGGATGAAAGGTTTGCAATTGATAGCGGTTTGACCAACCTTTCCCAGGACCACGCACTCCTTCGGGAGCATAGAGTAAAATCGTTTTGTGTGTCACAGCATCCTCAAAGTCATCCCGTTGCGCCTGTACCCCCCCTAACGCTTTTGACCATGCAGGCGGTAACCACCAAATCATCCAAGGATGCTCAAATAAAACCACATTGGCTAAGGGTTGCACCACCCATCCTTGGGTTTTTCTCAATAAATATCCCAACCCCAAAAAGTCCCAGGGAAAACACATTCCTGCATGGTTCATCGCCACAATTAAGGACTGACTTGGTGGTAGATTCTCCTGCAGGTGTAATTCAGCCCGAAAATAATGGGTGATGATGGGGTCGAGAATTTCATCGCAGAAGGCTTGTTGATAATCGGGATAAAATTCTTCGGTGTCTGGGTGAGGTGAACGACAACCCAAACGCAACCACCGAATGAGTAACGCTAAATAAAATCCGCCAGGAATTAGAAATAATCCATACTCCAGCCAACTCCACCCCTGGGGATCATCATGATAATGTTGCCAATGACGGTTGAACAAAATCAGCCAACCTGGAGGATACCAGAGGCAAAACCAATCAAACCAGCTAAATTGATAGGGACAAATCGAGGACTTTGACATAGATTTCCCTGGTGAATTAGGAAGCTGGGGGAGCCATGTAGAGACGTAGCATGCTACGTCTGGAAGCTGGGGGAGATAAAAGTTCGTTGCTTTTGCCTACCTCAGAGTCACTTGGGACTCAAATCTGCTTAATTGGCTCGAATTGCTCTATACTCCCAAGGGGGTATTGATGAACAATTTAATCATTCCCACTAAAGCCCCGATCAGCAGAACGAGAACCGATAAAGAATTAATCCCAAAACCAATACCGCGTTTTTCCGCCGCTGTATAATACCCCCAAGCATAAACAATTCGCCCAATTACCCAAACCGCACCAATTCCCGCCCCCCAAATGGGACTCACAAACAGGGAAAATAACCACAAACTGGGTAAAAAGAGGAGCAATTGTTCTGACGTATTTTGTTGGACGCGAAACACACGCTCAAAATTTTCATCTCCTGAGATTTGAGGTGCAGGTACGTTATATTTTGCCCTAGCTCGACCCACATTGATTGTGAGAACCAAGTAAACCAAGAGAGTGACAACGGTGGCTAAAGCGGGAAAAATTAGCGGTTTCAGTTCAATCATATCTTACTCCTAAGTCGTCGGACTTTCATTATAGTTAACAGTTGAGATTAGGGAACAGGAAGGAACAGTAACGAATGTCCTAACCTGCCTGAGTACTGCTATATAAACCGTTCAAAGTTTATTCATTATTAAGTATTACTGATTTGTGCGATAAAATCAACCGCTCCTTTCGGGGATAACAGTTTGCAGTAGTGTTTATAGCTCAACGCCTCGAATAATAAGTTACCTGTCCTTAAATAAGGAGTCTCTAAGATATAGGATTGATTATTACGTTTTTGCCAAACGAGTTCAGCACGAGACCAAGTTAATCCAGTTAACGTCTGACTTTCCCGATAATCTATCCTAATATCGGCAGTTTGATAGGCAGTTTTGAGGCGATCATCAAGATAATTGTATGCCCAGTTTAACGCCAATTCGTTCATTGTCGAGTTCGATTGATGCTCCCCTAGAGAGCGAAACCCTAAATTAGCCGCATCAATGGGATGAGCGGTATTGATTTTGCACCAAACCTGTTCGTAATCAGCATTAACCTCATTCACAGACGGAAAATAGGTGCTGGTGTAGATTGTGCCATTTTCCACCCTTGGCTTACTTTCCAGAAACTTGTCCAAACGGGTATAGATAGTATTGACGACATTCTTTGAATTAATCGCGTCGTGAGGATAATTTTCGATTATCCGTTGAACGTAGATACACCAGTTGGTTCTAGCTTCTTCAAGAGTAGATGCTTCAATTTCATGCATAGAACTTACGCTGTTCCCTGTTCCCTGTTCCCTGACAACTATAACCAATTCCCTACCAACACAAACGGCGCCCAGTAGACCGGATTCTGATACATTGTTTCCTTTAACAAAGAAACTTGAGCGCGGCGCAAGGCTTCGGCTTTCGTCAAGGTTTTATCGGTTAATTCCTGATAAAAACGAATCATTAAATTAGCCGTCGCCGCATCATTCACAAACCATAGCGTCGCCAAGGTACTACGCGCCCCCGCCCTTACCGCGACACCTGCTAATCCTAACGCCGCCCGTTTGTCTCCGGTTGCAGTTTGGCAAGCACTGAGTACCAATAACTCAATAGGTTGGCGATCGCCTCCGGCTCGGGTTTGCAGTAAGGTGTTGAGTTGATTGATATTGAGGCGATCATCCCAGGTGAGAATAAAGGTATCTTCCAGTTTAGAACTAAACTGACCATGGGTGGCGAGGTGAACCACAGGAAACGGTACGGAATCAATTGCCTGTTCAATGGCGGTTGTGGTAAACTCCTGATTCAGTAGCAGCTGACCGGACACTTGCGCTTTAATTTGCTGTAATTCGGCTTCCACAAAGGGTAAAGCGGGTAACCCTTGGCGCGATTCCGAAAGTCCGCCTGTGAATGCAGAAATGTCGCCTCTTGTCAAGGGTTTGGGGTCTAAAAGTTGCAGTCCTGGGGTATAGGCGATCGCATACTTTTCAATCAGAAACTGGTTTCCATCGTGGAGAACCGCCATGGGTAGATTTAGCAGGGGACTATCTAGGACAAAAACCAAGGTTTTCGCACCACTGGCGGCTAAGTCTGACTCAATCGGGCGAATTAACCAATCATAAAGCTGTTGGGCTAGGGGTAAGTATTCCTCAGATGTCGCCCGACGATTCCCCTCCTTTACCAAAATTTGCGCCCGAAAAATGTTTTGCAAGGATTCAGGGATAGTAATTAGCTGTCCGCGATTGGGTTCTACACTTAGGGGAGAAATAGCGGTTCGCAGTTGGCTAAATAGATTGGAGTCTTTCCCTTGAGGTAGTTTTGTCCCGAAATGACGCAGGGGCGCATCGGGTAAGGATACTACCACATCCAAGCGATCGCCTAATACAATTGGGTAAATTACCGCTGCATTTTGATCCACCTCATCAATCACAATTCGGTTCGCATTTAAACAATCTTCCCGAAAGAAATTAACGAGTTCGGCTTGTTGCAGCGATTCTATCACATCGCGGGCTTGGGCTAAATCCTGTTGATCCGGATTATCAGTGGGGGAGGATAATAATAACCGCACTAATTCTCGATAAATTGGTTCCACGCGATCGCGAAACGAGAATTGCACCTGAGAATTAATACTCACCAAATCTCGACGTAAGGATTCCAGGGTATTCACGGCTGCATTATACGCCGCGATCGCCCCGTCTCGTTCTCCCTGTGCTTTGAGCAGTCGTCCTAATTGCCATTGCCAATTATAGGCGATATCGGGGGCGTTAATTGACTGGGCGATGACTAACGCTTGTTCGGTTAACGCCTGCGCGTCGTTCCATTGTTGCGTTTGTTCATAAACCGCCCCTAATTCACCCAAGGCGAGGGATTGACTGCGGCTGTCGCCAAGCTGTTTGGCTTGTTCTGCTGCTATCACCAAAGACTGGGCAATCTCTGATGGTTTAGCATAGTCCTGAGAGTGAAGTTTTCTCAGCGAACCGGCTAGATTAATTCGCGCTTCTATAGCAGTACGAGAGGCGGGGAGTTGACGAATTTGCTCCTGCAACGATTGAATAAAGGCTGGATCAGGAGAAAGATTGGGTGTGGTAACGATGAGACTCAGTTGATTGAGTTGGGCTTGAAGCCGCGTTGAGGAGTCTGCGGGACTACTATCCGCCGCTTGTTGATAATAATTGAGCGCCGCTTCAATTTGTCCTTGCGATCGCGCCGTATTTCCTAATCCCAGAAACGCTGCACTAATCTGTTGAGGGGATTGAATCGCTTGAGCCACCTGTAAACTTTGGCTTAATCGGTTTTGCGCGTCATCCATTGTCCCGACTAAGCGCAGCACATTCCCTAACCGTCTCAACCCAATCGCCTTTAGCACCGAATCGGGTTGGTGTTGTAATCGGGGTTCAATGTCTTGCAAACTATCCACAGCACGGCGATACATTCCCGCCATTTGTAAGGCTTGGGCTTGATTAATTTGACTGTGCAACACACCGACTTCATCTTTGGCTTTAGTATAACGGGCGATCGCTGTGGTAAAACTGTCTAAAGCAGCGTCTAGATTCCCTTGTGCCAGATACACTTGTCCTTGAACATTAGAGGCGGCTCCTTGTAATGTCCAGGCGTCAGAGGTTTGGGCATTTTTGAGTAGGTGTAAGCTGGTGGTAATCGTATCCTGGGCATCTTGCCACTGTCCTAATTGTTGATAGGCTAAGGCTAAATTTGTCAATGTCATGGCTTGCCGCAAGGTGTTTCCTTGGGATTGGAACCCATCGGCGGCTTGTTGTAACAGGTTGACAGCTTCTGTATACTGTCCCGCGTCGTAGTGGGTTTTTCCCTGTTGTACCAGAGTTTGGGGAGAAATAGCGTTGTGCGGGGTTGGCGGG
>CAZNNK010000015.1:0-20377 GCA_964574085.1 uncultured Coleofasciculus sp. | reverse complement strand
CGGGTTTCACTACTATCTTTTCGGTTGCACCCATAAGTGACTAAACCCGCCCCGACTCAGGTTTCTAGACTATAAACCGCCTGTCCCTAAAAATTTCATTGATAACAAATCACCGCTTTCTCGCCAAGGAAATGGAATCTCATTCTCATCCATTTGTATCCGTCATCATTCCCGTCTATAATGACGCCGAGCGTCTGAAGCTTTGTTTAGAGGCTTTGGAAAATCAGACCTATCCAAAAACAGGATATGAAGTGATTGTTGTCGATAATGCATCGGATGAAGCAGCAGATATTAAAGGGGTAGTCGCTCAATTTGGTCAAGCGATCGCAGCTTATGAAAGTACTCCGGGTTCTTATGCAGCTCGGAACAAGGGGATATCTTTGGCGAAAGGTGAGGTAATTGCCTTTACCGATGCTGACTGTATTCCCGATGCAAATTGGTTGGAATCAGGACTCCATCGTTTACTGAATGTACCTAATTGTGGCTTAGTGGCGGGTTGTGTGGAACTCTTTTTTCAAAATCCCCAGCAAGCGACTCCAGTTGAGCTTTACGAGAGTATTACGGCTTTCCCTCAGCAGCGACTTCTGGAACAGTATCAAGGCGCAGCAACTGCCAATTTGTTTACGTTTCGTTGCATCTTTGATCAGGTGGGACTGTTTAATGCTAGCCTCCGTTCTAATGGGGATATCGATTGGGGAAAGCGAGTTTATGCGGCGGGTTACCAGCAAGTTTATGCTGATGACGTGTGTGTCGCACATCCGGCTCGCCGCACGTTTAAGCAACTTTACACCCGTACAGCACGATTAGCCGGAGGAATTTACAACCGTTTCATTCTACCTGAGCATTCTTTTATCCAGCGCAATAAGACGTTTGCACGACTCCTCGTCGAGGATTTGATTCCTCCGATCAACTTTATTATTAGCGCCTTTCGTGATTCTCGTTTGACGAATTGGAATCAACGATTTACTGTTTGCTGGGTATTTTTAGGCGTTCGCTCTATCAGCGCGTTAGAAAAAATTCGCCTTAAACTGGGTGGTATTCCTAACCGGGGATAATTCGTCATTTTTTTATTAAGCAGGGGGATAAGCCTATTTGAAACAGTCAAAACGTTCCTGGAAACCCTGAGTTATGGCATCGGTATGAGAATCGCATTTATTGTCTGTCAATTCCCAATTCTCTCAGAGACTTTTATTTTAAACCAGATCACCGGCTTGATTGATCGAGGTCATGAGGTTGATATTTATGCCGATCATCTGGAAAACACAGTCAAAGTACATCCCGATGTCGAAACGTATCGATTATTAGAACGAACCTATCAGCTTATTCAAGTTCCTGATAATCTGATTTGGCGGGTTCTCAAGGGTATCGGATTATTTGTTGTTAATTTTCATAAATCGCCTCGATTATTACTGAAATCTTTAAATATTAGCCAATATAGACTACAAGCCGCTAGCCTATGGTTAATGTATTCTGCCATCTCCTTGATCAATAAGCCACCGTATGACATTATCCATTGTCAATTTGGGACGCAAGGCTATCGAGGAATGTTTTTCAAAAATATTTTACAGCCAACGCCAAAGCTGATTGTCATGTTTCGAGGTCATGATATTAGCCGATATGTCCAAGAGCAGGGCGATCGCGTCTATGATGAGATCTTTAAATCCGGCGATTTTTTTCTGGCAAACTGCGAGTTTTTTCGGCAGCGCGTGATTCAGTTAGGCGGTAATCCTGAACACACGGCGGTTCATCGTTCTGGCTTGGATTGCCGTAAATTTAAATTTATTCCCCGTCAGTTAAGCGCTGACGGAATTATTCGTATTGCCACAACAGGACGCTTGGTGGAGAAGAAGGGAATTGAGTACGCCATCCGTGCTGTAGCTCAACAGGCTCAGGTTTATCCTAAACTGGAATACCAAATCATTGGAGATGGTATCCTAAAGGAACACTTGCAAACAGTTATTCAAGCGCTTAATGCCGAATCATTCATCAAGTTAGTTGGCTGGAAAACGGAGGAGGAAATTATTGAGATTCTCGAACAATCTCACCTGTTTATCGCTCCTAGCATCACCGCTCAAGATGGGAATCAGGATGCGCCCATTAATGTCCTCAAGGAAGCGATGGCAATGGGATTACCAGTAATTAGCACCTATCATGGTGGTATCCCTGAACTCGTTGAAGATGGCGTTTCTGGCTTTTTAGTCCCTGAGCGTAATGCTGAAGCATTAGCCGAAAAGCTAGGATATTTGATTGAACACCCGGAGCGCTGGATCGAGATGGGAGAGGCGGGACGCGCTTATGTCGAGCAACACTATGATATTCATCGATTAAATGACAAGCTAGTGCAGCTTTATCAGCAACTCTTAGAAACAGATAATTTAGCCGTGCGATCGCAACCCGCCCTCATGGAACCTAGCCATCCTTGATTACCCCAAAAAAGTAAGCTGATCAGACAACTATTTTCAGTCAAGATAGGAGTTAATTATGACCGAACCCATTGTCACCATCGTTGTTGTCCCGCGTGAGCGATTTAGCTGCGCTCCTCGATCTCTAGAAAGCATTTACGACTATACCCAGATCCCGTTCAAGCTGGTCTATGTTGATGGCAATTCACCCGCTCATATTCGCCACTACTTAGAGACAAAAGCCGCAGAAAAACAGTTCACGCTGATTCGCAAAGACTGTTATCTCTATCCCAATCAAGCTCGAAATATAGGCTTAGCAGAGGTTGATACACCCTATCTTGTCTTCGTGGATAACGACGTAATTGTCACAGCCGGTTGGCTGCAAGCGCTGATCAATTGTGCCCAAGAGACAGGTGCAGCCGTCGTCGGTCCTCTGATGTGTCAATACGAACCCCTCCATGAAGAAATTCACTTTGCTGGAGGTGAATCTCATATTTGGGTTGATAAAATCGGACGACGACGTCTGCGCGAAAAAATGTATAGCCAAGGCAAATCCGTCAAAGAAAATCAGTCGCAGCTACAGCGCCAGGAAACAGAATTGGCTGAATTTCATTGCGTTCTCGTCCGCAAATCTATCTTCGATAAAATTGGACAACTGGATGAGCAAATGCTGAATACAAAAGAGCATTTAGACTTTTGTATGAGTGTGCGAGACGTTGGAGGTTCCGTCTACTTTGAGCCAGCGTGTGTGGTTACCTACGTACCCGGTTCTCCCTCGGAGTGGAGTGATTTGCATTACTATATGCTGCGCTGGAGTGACGATTGGACATTGGCGAGTCTCAACCGCCTGCGAGAAAAGTGGAATTTAGCTGAAGATGGCTACTTTACAACTAAATACAAAAAGCTGGGTTGGCGACGCAAAATGAGTATCGTTGCTCCGATTATTTTCCGGTTAACCTTTGGACTCTATAGCCCTAAGTTAGAGAAGGTGCTGATGTGGTTCGATCATCGCCTGAATCGCTATTTGACCACCCGTCATGCCCAGGAACAAAAACGGCAGCAGCAGTTGACTACTCCGCCTGGTCAAAATTTAGTCTCAAGTCCGGCTAATCGCTAACCACTCACTACTACCTAGGTAGATACATGAAACAACCGTTTTTATTCTCAGTCATTATCCCCAGCTATAATCGCCCAAAGCAACTTACGGCTTGCCTGGAATCTCTGACTCAGCTTGACTATCCACGCGATCGCTTTGAAGTGATTGTGGTTGACGATGGCAGTGACAGCCCCCTGGACACAGTGGTGGCTCCCTTTAAAGACTCACTCAACTTAAGGCTGATTCGACAGAACAACGCAGGTCCTGCAGCAGCACGTAACCATGCGGCTCAACAGGCAAGTGGAAGATATCTTGCCTTCACCGATGATGACTGTAAACCGGCGGCGGACTGGTTACAGGTTTTGGAACACTGCTTTATGACAACGCCTGATCGGATTGTAGGTGGACAGACCCAGAATGCACTACCTAATAATGTTTACTCAACCATAAGCCAAAATATCGTCAGCGTGGTATACGCGCACTACAACGCGATTGCCGACCAAGCCCGCTTCTTTGCCTCCAACAACATGGTTGTACCTGCCGAGCGCTTTCGGGAGCTGGGCGGGTTTGAAGAAAGCTTCACTACATCAGAAGATCGGGAATTGTGCGATCGCTGGTTGCATCAGGGTTATCAGATGACTTATGCACCTGAAGTCGTCATTTATCATGCTCATCCGATGACACTTCGCAGCTTTTGGAAGCAGCATTTTAGCTACGGACAGGGAGCCTTCCGCTTTCATCAGACAAGGGCGGAGAAAGGCTGGGGAAATTTCCAGATTGAAGGTAACTATTATCTTAATCTTCTCCGCTACCCCTTTGAAAATGGGCATGGAAAACAATTACTGGTGCTAACAGCCGTCTTGTTCGTATCCCAGGTGGCAAATGCGGCAGGTTTCTTTTGGGAAATGATTCAGTCAAAAAGAACATCCCAGTTCGATTCAAAAGCCAAAAATTTGAAATTTGAGTAATCCGGATTACCGCCGGAATTCTCGTTCCCCTAACCCCTACTGAGGCACAAGCCATCTCTAAAAACAATGCTCAAAATCTCAGGTAATAGAAATGTATTATACCCCATATAATCATTCATCGGATAAATATTTTTGATCAATAGAAATGGAAAAACTATCTAACGGGAAGGCAAAAAGAGCCAATACATTAGGAAGAAAGAAATTACTGCTTGATGTAACTTATACTCCTGAAAGCTTACTTAGACATCCCAGACAACTGTTTCGGCAGATGTGGTATGACTTACTAGCTTCTCGCGAGTTAGCGTGGCGGCTAATGGTACGCGATATCAGCGCTAAATATCGTCAGTCAGTCTTGGGAGTTGCTTGGGCATTTATACCTCCCATCGCCATGGCAGTCGGATTTACCCTGGCAAGTGAAGCAAACATTGTCAATGTCGGTCAAACCGATTTTCCCTATCCTGCCTATGTCATGTTCAGTACTGCCTTGTGGCAAACCTTTGTTGAATCGTTGAATGGTCCAGTCGAGGCGGTAACCAAGGCAAAGCCAATGCTTGCCCGTGTTAATTTTCCCCGCGAAGCGGTTATATTAGCTAAAGTTGGAGAGGTTTTCTTTAACTTTATGATTAAATTGGTTTTGATTATCGGGCTATTTATTTGGTATCGCATTTCCGTGAATTGGACATTAGTTATAGCTCCAGTTGCTCTTATTCATTTAATTATGCTGGGTACTCTTTTCGGGACATTACTGTCTCCCTTAGGAGTGCTTTACCAAGATGTATCGAAGGGATTAACAATGGTGACAGGCTTCTGGCTATTTCTCACCCCAGTTGTCTATTCCGTTCCTGAATCAGGTTTATTTGGTTTTTTCGTTCAACTCAATCCGGTTACCCCCTTATTGGTGACAACACGAGAGTTAGCTACAACTGGAGTTATTTCCGAACCAGTAGGGTTTTGGGTTGTCAGTGTCTTAACCTGGATTGGCTTGCTTCTCACCTGGATTGCTTTTCGGGTTGCACTTCCGTATGTTATAGAAAGAGTAAGCTCATGACCAGCCCGCCTGTTTTATTATAGGGTAATTTTTTAATGAATAAAACAATTAGGGAAAGTACTGATCAAGATATTACCAATAAAGCTGGCGACAGTGATGTTGTTATCTCTGTCGATGGGGTTTCTAAGAAATTTTGTCGCGACTTAAAGCGCTCCTTATTCTATGGTGTGCAAGATATTACCACCGATTTAGTCGGGGGACGGCGCAAGAGTGAAGTGTTACGACCTCAGGAGTTTTGGGCGTTAAATAATGTTAGTTTTCAGCTACGGCGAGGCGAGGCGCTGGGTTTAGTCGGTGCTAATGGTGCCGGAAAAAGTACACTGCTTCGCATTATTAGTGGTTTAATTAAACCCGATTCGGGTTCGGTCAGAGTTAGGGGAAGGGTAGCACCCCTCATTGCCCTGGGTGCCGGATTTAATCCGATTCTCACGGGACGAGAGAATATTTATGCCAATATGTCAATTTTGGGGTTATCGACTCAAGAAATTAAGGAAAAATTTGATGATGTTGTAGAATTTGCCGAGATTCACGATGCTATTGATGCACCTGTGCAAACGTATAGTTCAGGTATGGCAGCACGATTAGGGTTTGCCTGCGCTATTCATATTGAACCCGAGATTTTATTAATTGACGAAGTCCTAGCAGTTGGTGATATTCAATTTAAAATGAAATGCCATCATCGCTTGGCACAGTTGCAAGAAAATGGAACGGCTTTCATACTTGTTTCTCATAATCCATATAATATTTTAAATGTTTGCGAATCGGCTATTTATTTAAAAAGAGGTAATCTTGTTCGTAGCGATGAAGCTGAAGCTGTAATTCAGCACTATGAAGCCGATCTTTGTTTAGCCGGGACGAGTCCAACGTCAGGTTTAATTGTGTTACCCGAAAAGTCAGAAACTGAAAGTCTGGGGCTGGATATTATATCGATTTGTTTTAAAAATGAGCAGGATCAGCTTTTGGAAACGCTAAAAACAGGTGAGCCTGCTTATTTATGCTTGACCTGCAACGCTTCTCGATTTCTAGATAATGTGAATGTGGGTATCGTAATTACATCCTTATCGGGTGGCGATCAACGGGTATTATCAATTACTTCAGATCTTGATAATGAGTGTTTAGAGATTTATCCTGGCAAGGTTGAAATTCACATGCAAATGCCTTATTGTGGTTTAATACCAGGAAAATACAATGCTAAAGTTTATATGAGGAGAGGGGTGATGTCTCTCGATAAATATAAATCATTCCGATTTGCCGTAGAACCAAGCAAAACAACCAGCCGATGTTTATTTTATCAACCGAGAACTTGGCAAGTTGTCCAAAAGTAAAGTCGATAAATTAGACTCAGTTAAAGGGACAATCTGAAGAAAAAAAACAAAATTAAACAAAAATGAAGTCTATAAATTGGTTTAAACGAAAACTTTCTTTAAATACTAAACCTTACTGTTATGAGTTTACCCTTAGTTAGTATTATCATTCCCACACGCGATCGCCCCCAGTTGCTGCCGTATGCTGTCAAAAGTGCATTGGCACAAACGCAACCAGATATTGAAGTGATCGTTGTCGATGATGGCTCTCTAAAGCCTGTAGAGTTATCCCCTGATCCTCGACTAAAAATTATTAACTTGAAAACCTCTAGAGGAGGTGCAGCCGCACGGAATGTGGGAACTGAGATGGCTAGAGGAAAATGGATCACTTATTTGGATGATGATGATTGTTTGTTACCGCAGATGGTAGAGGTTTCTCTCGACGCTTTGGTAAAAACAACCCATCCATTTCCAGTCGGTGTTATTTCCGGAATTGAGGTGGTTAACTTAAATCGGGACGTCCTAAACAAACGTCTACCTCCACCGATTCGTCTTAAAGGGTGTCATTTCGCTCTAGAAAATTTGGAACCCGGGAAGTCCTATACTACTAAACAAACGTTAGTCGTTGAGCGGGAAGTGATTAATAAAATTGGCGGATGGGACGAATCGTTTCGCTCTCGCGTCCACACAGAGTTATTCTTGCGACTTAATTTAGTTTGCACAATTATTGGTCTGCAAGTTGTTACCTACCAGCTACTTCGGGATCAGCAGGCTAGAGTGTCTCGCGACCCAAACCTCCGTCAAGAAAGCTTTTATCGCCTGATTGAAAAACATCAAGACATCTTTAAAGCCCATCCCAAAATGTTTTCTGAATTTGTCTATCAGCAAGCTTTGACATCTTATCAAATGGGACAAGAAAAAGTGGCGCTCACTCATTTACTCTGGGCGTTAGAACTTCACCCAACTCATATTTTAGGGTTGAGTCTGAGAACGAGTTTATCTCGATTGACTCAGCCGCGAAAGGTTCCTATTTGACGCGATCGCAACTCTATTAGCGTTTTCAGCAACGAAGTTTTATTGAATAAAGAATGGAGGTTTTATGATTACCGATATCCTTGAAATGGGTGAGCAAACGAAGCTACAAGCGCAGGTGGTTGTGATTGGCTCCGGGATTGCAGGCTCTGAGGTGGCAACCTACCTGGCGCGTCATGGTCGAGAGGTGGTACTTCTAGAAAGTGGACGCCACCAGTTCGATCCCTCGATTCAGGCATTAAATGATGTAACCTTTCTGGGTAAACGCCATCGCGAGTTAAATCCCAACTCTTATTACCATCGATACCTTCCACCTGAACTACGCGGAGTCAGTCGCGTGCGTCAGTTTGGTGGCACGAGTAACGTTTGGACAGGGAAATGGAAATATCTGCAACCCTCTGATTTCGAGGGTAGACCTTGGGTGGCTAACAGCAGTTGGCCCATCAGCTATACCGATCTCTTAGAACACTACCGCTCAGCCGCAAAAGATTATGGTTTCGGGGACTTGGAAGCAGAAGCTGTTCGTCCTGAAATGGCAGAACTTCGTGCCAAGATTGCTGCAGGTGGTTTAAAAATGAGCAGCTTCTATTGGGAGCAGACACCGACACGCACAGCAGTGCGCTTTGGTGAAGATATGCGTCGCTCGCCCAACTTACACGTTATCTTAGGTGCGACTGCAACTGAATTAAAACTCGATGCTTCCTGTCAACAGGTGACTGCTGTTGTTTGTCGTTCTCTTGAAGGCAGAGAACTGATCGTTGAAGGTAAGCATATCATCCTGGCGACTGGCGCCTTTGAATCCGCACGCCTCCTCCTCGCTTCTAACCGCCAGCTTCCCAGTGGAATCGGTAATGAGCATGACCTGGTTGGTCGCTTTTATACTGACCATCCCAAACACCATACCGGATCTCTACGACCCGGTCATCTCGTTCGAGAATATGCCCACGAATTACAATACGCTCCTAAGCCACGTTTCTGTATCTGTTTTGCTCTAGATGATGCAACTCAGCAAGAGCATGAGCTGCTTGAGCATGTCCTCTATCTGAAACCACTCTATACCAAGGGAATCGGGCGACTGCGGCGAAGGTTCTGGAGTCGTTCGGCTTGCCGAGATGGGAACGGCATTGTCTCCGCCTATCGAGTTAAGTTTGTCACTGAGCAGGTTCCGCATAAAGGCAGTCGCGTTAAGTTGGGAAGCGAACTTGACGCACTCGGTCAGCGCAAGCTGGAGGTTGATTGGTGCTTCACTGACCAAGATCGGCGTTCGATGGCGAAGACTCTGGAACTGTTAACCCAGCGGTTTGTCGCCGTTGGGTTGGGAACCTTTAACTTTGGAGATGATCCGCCCAGTTTAGAGAACATGACCGATGCTGCTCACCAAATGGGTACTACCCGTATGGCGAGTAGACCCGAAGAGGGAGTCGTTGACCTAAACTGTCGAGTGTTTGGGACTGATAATCTCTATGTAGCCAGTTCAGCCGTGTTTCCCACTGGACCTTCCTACTCCCCTACATTTACAATCCTGGCACTCGCCCGCCGTCTTGGTCAGCATTTGCTGGAGATAACATCAACACAGCAGGAAATGAAGAGAGCTGTAACTCAATAATTTGACAATTAAATCTTTTAGCTCTTTAGTGCTATGTTACCGAATCTATTTTCTCAGAAACCCCGAATTTTTTTTATGCACGTTCCCAAGACAGGGGGAACTTCTGTAAATATAGCGATACAAAGACATTATGGTTGTCAGCATTATAATCTTGATCCAATTCAGACAAAATTGATAGCAAAATTGATTTATCAGTCTGTTCCTTGTATTGAAAAAGGAACATATATATTGCGAGATAGCTTTGTTTTAGATGCCATGAATCGAGATGTCTTATATATATCGGGACACAGTCATTTTAATTCTCAAATTTGGGAACGTTATTCACAAAAATATGCTTATATAACGCTGCTTCGAGATCCAGTGAAACGATATATTTCTGCCTACTTTTTTGATTCTAGTAAAAACACAGGAGAACATTCTTATAATGACTTGAATCTTTCGGATTTTGTAAAGACAAAGAGAGGAATTAGGCTTGGTCATTTCTATCTCAACTACTTTTCGGGATTCCCTCTCAAGAAAGATTACGATTTTAATAATCTTTCCAATCGAATTGAAATGGCTAAGCAAAATCTTTTAAAACTTGATTTAGTGGGTTTTCTAGAAGACTTAGAAAATTTTAAGCGACGCTTTAAACAGCAGTTTGGACTAACACTAAGGATTCCTCATGAAAACAAGAATCCTGTGGAAAAACCTCATGTTGAACCTCATCTTTTAGAGGTGATAAAAGAAAATTGTCAACCCGATATAGAAATTTATGAATTTATGAAGTCGCATCTATTTGGAAAAGCTTAGCTTAATCACTTTGGAGGTCGAGCAATTAATGCGCTTCCCGATAACCTATTTTCAACCGCTAGTCAACTACTGATTGATTACCTCTACGACTACTACAATACCGAACCGATCCCAATCAAGCTACCTTCTTCGCCTTTTCCTGTAAGTAGGTTGGTGGAAATAAACTCAACTAGATTAAGTTATGTAAACAAACCTCAAACCCTTACTGTTCCCTGTTCCCTGTTCCCTGTTCCCTAATCTCCACCGCTAACTTTAATTGTGTCCACCTACTTATCATAAGTTCAATTAACTTCAGAGTTGAGAATCATGTTTTTGAATCAAGAAACCTATATCAAGATGTCTGAAGCTGACTTGAAAAAATTTGGTCTTCGCGACAATGAAAACTTATATATCGGAATAAAGCCTAATTAATAGAGGTAATCACCAAGACATGGTAACAGTTAAACAGGGGAGTATAGCGCGTTTAAATCAATGGAAAATAAGACAACTTCGGAACCCGGATACGCAAGCAAATCTAACCCACTACCTGCTTTACGACTGATAAAAATTTTCCTGCTAATTGTCGTATTGGGGATGTTCGTTGTAGGTAAACGAAAATCAACGTGGCCCATAGTGTCTTGGGCGCTCTACAGTGGATATTCAGCGCGATTTCGTCCACCTGAACCATCTGTGTCTGCTATAGAACTTAGGGTTTACACCGCAACAGGCGATCTGCATGTGGTAAAACCTGAACACGTTTTGACGCTACCCCGCGACAGCCTTTCCCATAAAATTGTCGAACAGGCTTTTGATAATGCAGATGTTAGGGTAAGGGACGCGAGTCGAAGATACTTAATGCGTGCTGTTTCAAACTTAGTTCAGACAAACTCTGAAATTCAAACGATTCAAGCTTGGAAGCTTTCTTATCAAGTTGAGCCTTTAGAGGTTCCTCCTATCCAATTACAGGCTCCTACCTCTGAAGTTATGGTGGATAGCTTTTCCAGAGAAGACATTGCCGAGAATAATTAACATGATAAGAATTCCAGCTTTCAGCATAATCCGGAACGTGAACACAAGCATAAATGCCTGGTTTACTCAACCTGAAGTTAATGCGGCGGGCAGAGTAGGCTTGTTTAGAATCCTATACTCTTTGTTTTATTTGTGGCATCTGAGTGTACATTCTGCGGATTTTCTAAGTGGACTTCCGAGTTTCTACGTAGAGGAAAGAGTTTATCTAGTCAAATATATATTTAGGGATTTTGGTATGTCCCTATCGCCACTCTTTTTCCATACCCTTGAGTCATTTCTGGTGGCTGCACTGGTTTTGTTGGCTTTTGGCTATAAAACAAGAATGGCGACTGTCTCTGTCCTGTTAATTGGCGGCTTGCTGGAAGCGTTATCTGCGGCTGTAGATGGGAAAAGAACCTTGCTACCTATGGTGTTTTATATTCCCTTCTTCATGTCTATCATTAACGCTTGGGGACACACATACTCCATAGACTCAATGCTTAGGAGACACAAAAGTGGAACTCAGGTTGATCCTCACGCTTCTAATTGGGACTATTTTTTGCCTGCTCGCGCCCTGCTTATCGTCTTTTCAATCTTATTCTTCGGTTCTGCAGTTTTTAAGATGGGTTTTGGAGGTGCCTGGCTTAGGCACTCTGATATGATGGCTAACTTTTTTCTGAATAGAAATATTGAGGCGGCAATATACAATTTACCTTTAAATAGGTTGGCTCCCTTTATTTCTCAAATGCCATTAATATACCTGGCGGCACATGTCAATACCCTTGTTTTTGAAACCTTTTTCTTTTTGTCTGTGATCAATCGAAAGGTAAGAGACCTGCTTGTATCAATGGCACTGATATTTCATGCCATTAATGCACTCTGGCTAGTCGTAACGACTACGCCTATTTTAATCGGATATTGTCTATTTATTGACTGGCAGGCAATTAAGGATTTTTTCTTTCCCTCTCGCAGGCAAGAATGGGGCGCTCCTACGGTATCGCCAAAGGTGTTAACATTTCTAGCTCTCTTTTTAGCGACTATCTTGGGCTTGCTCTGGCATAGTGATTTAGGAGTCCGTACTTTGTTTCATTTGAATGGTCTAATTAATTGGAGAACGATTTGGTATCCAGTTCTTCCTCTGGCTTTAGCGTGGTTTGTTGCTACACTGATTCGTTTCCGCAAACCAGCCAGGATTTGAGCATTTATGTTCAATCTGGGTTGCTTGACGGGGTCGTGGCGTTATTTTTTCTGTCTCGCCAAACCTATAGGTTAATTATTGAACTTTTTCCAATTTCCAAAGTGAGCGGCGTTTACCTTGATAAACCAGTTCTATGTTGAAGTTTTGTTCTTTCTCCAGTCTCTCTTTTAATTCATCAGAGGGATTGACTAAAAACATATCGCTAAACCCTTGAGCAACTTGAGGAATATTTGATTCATCATAGACTAATTGAAGTTTGACTTTCGGTTCTAAAAGATAGCTCAAAGATATAATACTTCTGCCATCATCCTCCGTTAACTTATTGATTATAAGTGGAGAACTAGAGTGATTAATTATTTTGGCTATAGGATAGTTTTCAATATTTTTACCCTTAGTCCACCAAATTGGGGATTGAGAGATAGTGAGGCTTGATACAACTCCCATCGAAAATACTAAGCACATGATAAACAGCCATAATCTCCTTTGCCATATCTTATAATTTGCTGATACAGAATAAATTTTCATTGTAAACAGATAAGCAACTGAAATCTGAATTCCTAAGTAGCTGGGAATAAGATAACGCGGAACAGTTGAACGTATTCCTCCCTTGATTAAATCGGGTATGATTAGCGGCAGCCAAGGAAGTACAATCATAATCACGATAAATAACCAGATTTTAGTCGGCGTGTAACGGCAAATAAAATAAATTGTATATCCTAATAATATTAATATTAATAGCGTTAATAAATAATAAGTTACAATACCTATAGTTTTATCAAAGGGCAATTCCCACAAGCTATATTTGTAAAAATCCCAGAATATAATTTGTAGATTAATAACCCAAGCTTTAATTAGTCCAAGTGAAGGAATTTTTGACTGTCGCCAATCGGATATTTTGTGAGAATTAGTAAAAAGAAATAATGCCCAGGGCGCAAATGTGAGGATTGCTGCTAGAAATGCCAGGATAAAATTAATAACTGTTTTGTTGAACCTAAATTTATTGATGATGAATACATAACAACCATGTCCAATAGCTAATAATCCCGTCAGTGGATAAGTATAAAGTCCTAGTGATAAAGTCGCTGCATAGGTTCCCCAATGGAATATTTTATTACGTCTGATTGCCCATAACAATGTGGCACTAGCAAATAAAATTGCTACCGTCCACGCGGCGTAATAACGTACCTCTTGGGCGTAAAGTAAATGAAAAGGGGAAATAGCGACCAGCGCGATCGCAATCCATCCGGTTAAAAATGATTGAAATAATTCTTGGCACAGCCAGTAAAGACCAGGAAATGCTAACAAACTAATGCAGGCTGATAAGCTTCTTCTAACGGCTACTGAATCGCCAAAAAACTGCGTCCACCATCTTAAAAGCAAATAATATAACGGTGGACTCTGGGGTTCTTCAATCGCTAAAGCTTGAATTACATCGATTGAGCTTTTATCAGGATGAAGAGATTGAAATTTTTGCAATTCTTGATTACTAATAGCTCGACCATTCCAGGCTTTAACTTGCTCACCCAACTCCTTCTCGGTATAACCAAAACTATATTTTGTATTGATAACTTCATCAACCCAATAAACTTTTAAGTCAAGATTGGCAAGTCTAAAAAAAACACCCAGGGCAATGACAATAGTGATAAAAAAAATTAGCCAATTTTTATTCATGATTAAATGCCACTAGATCTCATTAGTTGCTTCTATAGCATAAGCTGTTCAACATTCAAACTGCCTATTAAGATTTCGGCAAAGGAACAACCAAAATACAATCCTTAATTTCAGGTGTCTTTGATTATTCATTTCTATACAAAATAATATCATAAAATTTCGCTTTAGTGTCAACTATCCAACCTAATTTGAAGTCAGATTAAACTTTTACACTGTGGTAATACACTTCAGGAACGATTCTGCCCAAACTAGGGAAAATAGCTCTTGTGAGCCTATCCAAAACCACAAAACCATAGCGTCGTGCCAATAGCGAGAATTAATACGAATCCCCAAACGACCAATAAAACTGGGGAAAGTTTACCTAAAGCCGGATTATTGGCAGCCTCTTGACGAATAGTAAACGGGAGAAAGTTGAGGTGATTCAAATGGTTTAAATAGGGTCTTTTGTCCGGATTACTATTGACACAAAACTTAGACAATGAGCCGTTGCTCAAACAAACGATATTAATCAAACGCTGACCGATGCGGAATTCAAGCCGAGACCCCGGCATTCCTACGTTAGCTTGATAGATTTCTAAGTTCATCGGCATTGCCACCGATGCAATTTGGAATAGAATCGCCAATGTGAGGATTCCCCGTAGTAACCACACCTTTACCCCTTTAGCCGATAGAAGATGCTGGATAAACAGACCCGTAAGGGGAATGAGTAACAGGTGAACAGACGTCAGATGATATCTTGCTCCCCAAGCGTTATCCCCGTGCCAGAAACCGAGACGACTGATGAGAATGATATGGATACCCAAGTTGAGAATTCCCGTCACCAGATACCACTGTAGGTAAGGAGAAAGTCTGCGCCAAAATCTGATGGCTAACACCAAACCCGGTAGTAATAATGGATCATAAATAAAAAAACTTTTGGCAGGCGAAAAAAACACGCCCCAGAGTCCAGGATATCGATTGCTAGAAAACTCATCAGGCATGCCAATTTTAGCTGCATCCGACGAATTTGCTTCAGGGTTTATTTGATGCAATAGTAAACTTTGTCCATGAGTCAAAAAATTACCATAGCGAATGTAATCCAATAGGCGTCCGAGGAAAGCTAAGGGAATAAAACCGACAATCCACAATCCGATAACTTTGAGAACGTTGCGCGTATTCCGATTTTGATAAGCAGCACAGCCAAATAAGAACAAAACTACAGTTAACGCATGAATGGCACTGGTTACCCGGATCAGCATAGCCGCCCCCAGTGATAATCCACTCCCGATCAGAAAACGAGGATTTTGGCGCAGTAGAAAAGCCAGTGCATTCGCGTAACCGAGAGTGACAAACAGCAGGACTTGATTATTCTGGTGATGAACTTGAGAGTAATGCAAAACTGTTGTCCCCAGTAACCAAGCAATACTCGCTAAACCTGCGATTCGTTCTTCAAAGTTAAACAGTCTAAGCAACCAGAAACAGGAGACGACAACCGCCACATTTAAAGGGATAAAAATTAACAGACTGACAACTAAAGCTCGAAAATCCTTCGCGGGTAATATCGGAAACCATTGATGAAGCTGAGTTCCTAACCAGTCACCCGGAAGCATCAGCATAGACTGTCCCGGTTCATAGGCGATGTAACGCTTACCCCCAACGCCGACGACTCCTAACCGGATGTCGGTTCGTCCTCTGGGTTTATAATCGGGAGCAACTTGTACTTCTTCGGTTCCTGTCCACCAACTATGAGCCATCTGCAACCTGAGTTCTGTATCCAGGACACCCAATGTTCCGGAGTTGATGACGGTAATCCATAAGAAGGCAATCAACGTTATCTTGGAAATCGTTTTCATCTAGCCTCCTGGTTACCTGTTGCATGGTTGATGGTTCATGGTTCAAATTTTTGGGGAGATAGTCCCAAACAGGATGCGATTAACGCTATAACTTGATCAGCGATCGCGCATCGTCATGACTAGAGGTGTTGGATGCTCTATTTTATTATTACTTGGCTTTTTCTGATTGGTGCTTGTTTCTCAATTGGCACAGCCGTTGTGAATAGGTTGAAAGCCGATTGCTTTGATTCACAGAGGCGATCGCTTTATCGTCGCCGTCTGGCTGGGAATCGTTTTCCTGTGCGTCTCCCTGCTGGCAACTTCCTTGATTTTACCGTTATCTAGCGCCGTTGGTTTGGTGTTTGCTGTATACATAGGGCTTGCTGCACCAGTCGCCAATCCTTATACATCAAAGGTTAGAGGACGGATTAAACGTGCATTTGGAAGAATATTTAATCGATACTGGCAGGGGGAAACTGATGAATGTTAAATATGATTCAGATGCAGATCTTCTCATCTTTGTTTTGCGTGATGCTTTTCCAGCCAATGCTATTTCTGAACCAGGAGGCGTGATTGTCAGTTATGACGAAACTGGTGAACCCATTAGTATTGAGTTTCTCAATGCCTCTCAACACCAACTGTTTAATCCTCAGGAAACGAACCTAATCATTTCTACTTGAATGCTGGGGAGTGAACAAATAGGGTTGGGGGAGATGGGGAAGAGGTAATTAGTGCTTATCCGAAAGGAGTTCCCAACAAATAAGTATGTCCTGTAGGGGCGAGTCGCTGGATTAGCTTGCATGGGGAAGCCTATTAATTTGATCGACTCGCCCTCATCGGTCATCGGGAAGTATATAACAATGTGGCACTAGCCATAAAATTGCTACAGTCCACGCGGTCTAATAACGTGCCTTTTGGAAGTAAAGTAGATGAAAATGAGAAATAGCGACGATCGCGCTGATTAGGACTAGAGGTACTGAATGCTTTATTTTATGATCACTTGGCTTTTTCTGATTGGTGTTTGTTTCTCAATTGGCACAGCCGTGGTGAATCGGTTGAAAGCCGATCGCATTGATCGTAGAGGCGATCGCTTTATCGTCGCTGTCTGGCTGGGAATCGTTGTCCTATGCGTCTCCCTGCTAGCAACTTCCTTGATTTTACCGTTATCTAGCGCCGTTGGTTTGGTGCTTGTCCTGGGTTTAGTCGCCCTATCTCTTCTGTCTCAGTCAACCTGGCGTGAACTGGCTGCGGTGCGATCGCGCCTTTCTCCCAGCCTTATCGTTGGATTTATTACCTTAGAACTCATTATTGCCGCTTTGACCAGTCAAAAAATAGTCTGGTTTGACACCGGACTCTATCACTTTGGTTCTATCCGTTGGATGTCTCAATTTGGCGCGGTTAATGGGTTAGCGCTAATCAATGGTAAGTTTGGCTTTACCTCCTCTTGGTTTGCTCTCGCCGCACCGTTAACCTCACCAATTTTTGGCAGTCGAGTCAGTGCGATTACTAATGGCTTTATCTTCCTCCTAGCTATTTTACAATCTCTAATTACGCTGAATCAAATCGTCAGCCGCAAAGGACGCTTATCAGACTGGTTTTTACTAATATTTTCAGCGATCGCCATTCTCGTTTATACAGGAACCGCGTTGACGGGTTCACCCATACTCATCTCATTTTCCCCTGATGTAACCGTAGCGTTTATTATTGGAGTGACAGCCTGGTCAATTCTAGTTATTTCCCACAGCGCTCAGTCTTCGTTAGGGAATAATGATACCAAAACGCCTCTTTTCGATGCCAAAACTATCCCCCTAATTCTATCAGCTGGAGCCGTAACCGTTAAGCTTTCGGCGTTACCTCTGCTCCCCATAGGATTTCTTTTTTATCTAATAGGTAATCAGTTTAAACTCCAAATTAAGCGGCTCTTGACAGGCGGTGCTATTACTCTATTAATCCTATCACCCATGGTTTTATATAGCCTGACCACATCCGGATGTCCCCTGTATCCTTCAACCTTTATGTGTCTCGATCTGCCTTGGTCAGTTCCCATCGAAGAAGCCATAAAGGAAACTAAGCCCATCAAGTTTTGGTGGGTGTTTTCGGATTCAGATGAGTCGGGATTAACAGCTATAGCTTTAGGTGTTTGGCGATGGCTAAAAGGTTCGGTTAAGTCTCAAATCATGGCGTTTATCACAATTTTTGTTATTGTTTTCTCTATCCCTATATTCCGAAACTTTAGAAAACACCTCAAATTAGGGACTGCCTGGATATTATTGTTGGGATTACTCGGTATTACCTTTATTATGCTGCAAAGTCCTTTACTCCGGTTTGGCTTGGGATATTTTCTGCTTATTCCGGCTTTATTTAGCGCGATATATGGTCAAAGTCTGTTTGATAAAATTCCCTCTAAATTGACCCAGCCACTGTTTCGATTCACTCATACCCTAAAACAACCTCAAACAATCCTGTTGACTTCCCTATTTTTCCTTGGCTTAACTACTGTGGGTCTGATTCAGGATAATGCTCAATCCCGGTTGATTTTACCTCCTCCGTTACCCAGTGTTAATCTAGTATCTGACCAAGTAAATGATGTTACGTATGTCTATCCAGCCAACTGGACAGTCCGATGCTGGGCATCTCCGTTACCCTGTTCAGCCGTACCGATTAAAAATATCAGGCTTCGCGACCCATCACAAGGAATTGGTGCTGGGTTTGTTGTTAAATAAGTACCTGGACATCAATTTTGTCGGACTGAGTTAAAAATTGTCAAAACCATGCTCTCTTTCCGAAGTGAAGGGTCAAAACTCTCGCACTCAGTCGGGGCGGGTTTAGTTACATCTAGGTGCTAAGGAAAGGATAGTAGTGAAACCCGCCCCTACACATTCACGCACCATGTCCGATTAGCGAAGCGAAGGGTCATTTCTGTTCCCTGTTCCCTGTTCCCTAGTCTCAATAGTAAACTTTAATTGTGTCCAACTACTTAGTCTATTGTCAGATATGGCGACTTATCAAGACCGAGAAGCGTTTATTCCCTATCGTCGCAGTGACTTAATCGAACTGTGCATAGACGATGGACAGTTACCTAACGAGAAGGTGCAACAGTTTCGGGATTTCTGTACTTTACTTTCCGCCTATTATCATTTTAAGTTTCATGCCTATTTGGAACGATTAAAGGATAATTATGATCCGTTCAACCCTGATGCGTTCAACCCGGATGCTGATACTCAATCGAGGATTGAACTCACTCCCGATAAATTAGCCGAACGCGAAGCGAATGTGGTTAGCGACTTTCAAACGATTCTCGAACGCGCCAATTATGTGCCTCTCTCTCCGAATAGTTTACAACGCGCCTTTAAAGAAAGATCCTTAATCCAACTGAAAACTGATGTTGATTTTGATGAATTTGACCAACTCGTCTGCTACTGTCGCGGAGATTATGAAAAAACAATTCAGGTAAAAAAGTTTTTAAAGAAAAAAGACAAAACAATAAATCTTTTTGAACGAGTTGTTTTATTGATTAAATTCAAAGACACCGATTATTTCAAACACAAAGGCGACGAACTAGACTCCCTCCAGTTCACACCAGGGAAAATGTATCTCTATTTTTACAAAAATATCCCTAAGTTTGACTTAGAACTCCTTTTCCCCAATATCAAAATTAGCATGACCTGGAAAGACCGCCTCTTCTTAATCGTTCCGGCTGTTGGCGCCGCTATTCCAGTCATCCTGAGAGTTCTGCCTAAACTTCTGGTTGTGATTGCGGCTATTTTATTTTTTACGATGGGACCATCGGTTCTGGACAGGATTCAGGCAAGTGAAGAGGATGTTCGCGATATTATGCCCGTCCTCGTCGCTGTGTTATCGCTACTGGTGACACTAGGAGGTTTTGCCTATAAGCAGTATAGCAATTATAAGAGTAAGCAGATTAAATTCCGCCAAACTGTGACCGAAACCCTGTTTTTTAAGAATATGGCAAATAATGCCAGCGTGTTTCATGCCTTAATTGATGCGGCGGAAGAAGAGGAATGTAAAGAAATTATTCTGGTTTATTACCATCTGTTAACCAGCCCAAAGCCCCTCACCTCGGAACAGTTGGATAACCGAATTGAAACCTGGATGGATGAGACGTTTGGCACAAAGATTGATTTTGATATCAATGGTCCGATTCATAATTTAGAGAATATCCGGGGTAAACTGATGCAAGATGGCAAAGACACAGCAAGTCTTCCAGAAATCCCCTTATTGACCAAAGATAAGCGAGGATGTTGTCAGGTTCTGCCTTTAGATGATGCTAAACGATTAATTGATTACATCTGGGATCATATCTTTCTCTACACCTGAATCATCAAGTTAAATTTAGGCAATGGCTGCCTACACCCCACACCCTGCCTACGATTCAACTCACTTGTCACCGCTTCTAAAAACCTAGACAAACCTACCCATAAGTAAATTCGGTCTTGGTATA
>CAZNNK010000014.1:17477-20469 GCA_964574085.1 uncultured Coleofasciculus sp. | reverse complement strand
ACCCAACGGGAACAACTGGCGCGACAACTTGCCACGGAAGCCGATTTATTATTATTTGTGGTGGATAATGACTTGCGACAGTCGGAATATGAACCGTTACGTCGTCTCGCGGATATTGGGAAGCGATCGCTGTTGGTGCTGAATAAAACCGATCTCTATACCGATACGGATAAAGAGACGATTCTAGCCCGGTTACGCCAGCAGGTACGCGGGTTTATTGCTGCATCGGATGTGATCGCCATTGCTGCCAATCCCCAGCCTGTACGATTAGACCATGGCGAAAATTTTCAGCCTGACCCGGATATCATCCCCTTAATCCGCCGTCTGGCGGCGGTGCTACGCGATGAAGGGCAAGACTTGATTGCGGATAATATTTTACTCCAGTCTCAGCGTTTAGGCGAAGACGCCCGTCGTCTGATTGATCAGCAACGGCGGCGACAGGCGGAGAAAGTGGTGGAACGGTTTCAGTGGATTGGTGCTGGGGTGATTGCGGTTACGCCGTTACCGGTGGTCGATTTATTAGCAACGGCGGCGGTTAATGCCCAAATGGTAGTGGAAATTGGTCGAATTTACGGCTGTGATTTGAATATGGAACGAGGGCGAGAATTAGCGCTGTCTCTGGGGAAAACCTTAGCCAGTTTGGGAATTGTGCAGGGGGCGATGCAAATTTTGTCAAGGGCGCTACAGTTTCAAATCGCCACCTATTTAGTTGGCAAGGCGATTCAAGGGGTAACGGCGGCGTATTTAATCCGAATTGCTGGCAAGAGTTTTATTGAATACTTCCGTCATGACCAAGATTGGGGTGATGGGGGAATGACAGAAGTCGTGCAGCAGCAATTCCAACTCAACCGTCGGGATGAATTTATTAAAGCATTTATTCAAGAGGCGATCGCACGGGTGGTTATGCCCCTGAGAGATGCCTCAGATGTGAACGATTCAAAAGACTCTCACCAGGAAGATTGGGAATAAGTCGGTGGACACAATTAACGTCAACGGTGGAGAGCGATCGTCATTCGTCATTATTCATCACTTGAACGCCCTGTGGTAACTGACTCACCGGGGCGGGAACCATTTCTCCGCGAAAGTCCAAAAGCTGAACCAACAGAAGATATGCCAGTGCCAGAATGATGGAAATGGCTCCAGTAATAATTGCCACAATTTTTGAACGATTCATTGATAAACGGTGATGGGTAATTAGAAATTGCTGATCAGGAAAAACAGAAAACCAAAAACAGGAAACCGAGAACAAAAAATGTTTTGATTAATACCATCTGGTGGCTAATCTAAGAGACTATACTGTCGCTATTTTAGTTCAATTGTTTCACTAAATGTTTTATCCTACAGCATAAGAGTTGGTCAAGTCGGACTGTTGCGACAAGGCAATAATTCGATACCACCAACACCTATCGTTTTATGGTTGCCCCATCCGTTCGGAGGTTATGATGGCTCAGGACTACTCCGGTCAAAATCTGCAAGGTCGCTCGTTTCGAGGTAGAACTGACTTGGCGGGTGCTAATTTCAGCCACACTGACATCCGAGGCGCAGATTTTAGCCATGCTATCTTAACTGGAGCTAATTTTAGCTATTGCCAAGCGGGATTGCAACAACACTGGGCAATGATTTTATTGCTGGTTGCTTTATTTCTTTCCACTTTATCCGGTTTTGTTTCCGCCTTGGCGGGTGTGATCACGGGCGCGGCGCTGATTAGTCAGAACCTGATCGAAATCTTAGCCGGTGCGTTTATTCTCATCGCTTTGGGGGTTTTTGTCAGCCTGACCATCCGTCAAGGGCTGATTATGGCGTTAGGGGTTTGGATAGTAGCGATTGTGGTGGCGGCAATGGTGGCAGTTTTGACGGGAGCCACAGCGGTAGCGGTAACCTTAGTCGCTGGCAGTGCTGGAGCGGTTGCCGCTGCTATGGCGATGGCAGTTGTCGCCGCCGGAGCCGCCGCCGGAGCTGTCGCCGCTGCTAGTGCTGTCGCCGTCGTCGCCGCCGGAGCTGGTGTTGTCGCCGCCGCCGGTTCTGTGGTTGTCGTCACGGCTGGAGCATCCGTAGCAGCAGCAACGAGCGCTGCAACGGTGGCGGTGACTGTGGCAGTTGGTGTGGCTGGACTGTCTGCTTATGTAAGCTGGCGAGCCTTAATCGGTGATAAAAACTACGCCTTCATTCGTCGGGTGGCGGTTGCCTTTGCCGCGATTGGGGGGACAAATTTTCAGGGTGCCGATTTAACGGAAGCGGATTTCACCCAAGCACTGCTCAAAAGCACCAATTTTAGACAAGCAAAGGTGACACGCACTTGCTGGTTTCAAGCCAAAAAACTGGAACTGTCCCGTATGGGAACAACCTATCTAGATCACCCCAAAATCCGGCGATTAGTGGTGACGGGTGAAGGACAAGAGGAAAATTTTGACAATCTGCCCTTGCCCGAAATCAATCTGCGGGGGGCGAATTTAGTGGCGGCGAGTTTCGTCAATAGCGATCTCAGCTACGCCAATTTGCAGTCAGCTAACTTAAAAGGGGCGACGTTAAAAAACACCATTTTAGATGGCACTGATCTAATTGGGGCTTGTCTGGTGGGCGCTTATATTGAAGAATGGAAGATCACAAGGAAAACCAAATTTGATCGGGTGCAGCGTCAGTATATCGTTCGACGATTGGGTCTGAAAAAACGACCGAAACGCTAACCCCCATCCGGAAACGGTTCGGGAAACTTTCCCACTTGAGCAAAAGATAAACTTACAATCAAACTGGGCAATGCCATCGTGTTCTGCCGATCTTGACAAAAAGCAGCGGGAAGCTCACCTCCTGTCAGAGGGAGGGAAAGCCACTTGCCGCCTTGTTTAGAGTTCATCGTTAATCATGGGTTAGCCATGAACCCTGAACCTGAAATTTCCCTGATTTGGCGGGGAATGAGTTTAACCAGATCTAAGATAGATGTGCGTCACCAGGAGGTTCTATGAGTAAAAGACGCGAGATTTTCGCCCCCCACAGC
>CAZNNK010000014.1:2925-17467 GCA_964574085.1 uncultured Coleofasciculus sp. | reverse complement strand
GTGGGCTCGGAGTTGTGTATAAGAGCCAGCCCCACAGCCGTTCAAGGCGTAGACAACGAAGACGACAAATCGCTCTAGTCGCTGGAGTCGGACTCGCAGGTCTAATTTGGGGAGGAACGCTGATAGGTGGAAAGTATACCAGGGGTCTGGGTCAATTGACCATCCGGCTGCCATTTGTGCAGCATAATTCCTTTAACCCAGAAAAACAGAGCGACACGGCGGTTTTGCGACTCGCGTCCTTACCGGCGAACCAGCGCCAAGCCAAACTTGAGGCGATCGCCCAAGGAAAAGATTCCATTGATAAATCTCGGGCGCGTTATCTTTTGGCAGCGGATTTAATTGCCCAAGACAAGGGCAAAGACGCGCTGCGCTGGTTAGAGGGATTGGAGTTGGACTATCCTGTACTCGGTGGCTATATTGCGGTGAAACGCGCCCAAGCTTACGAACAGATCGGGGAGAAAACGAAAGCCCTCACGGAATGGCAAACTCTGCTGCAACACTACGCGGAGCAGCCGGTTGCAGCCTATGCGCTTCATGCTCTTTTCTCTGAAGATTCCCCCTATCAGGACACCGAGATCCAGTCATTATCCGCCAATCCGGATTGGTGGGAGAAAATCCAGCAGCTTTATGAACCCCCTGTTGACGATCCCCAATACTGGGAGAAAGCCGTCGCTAACTATCCCTCTCATCCACTGATTTTGGAGCTAGCACAGCAACGTCTCCAGGACGATCCTAATCAACCGGAGTTGATGCTGCTATTGGCTCACTATGCCTTTGATACCCCAGAGATCACCCCAGATATTACTCTAATCCTAGACCAATTGGTGGGAAACTACGGTAGGGCAGTGGACTCTAATGGTAAACCTCTGATTACACCCGAGGATTGGCAAGTGATCGCCGTGGGCTACTGGCGCGATCGGAAATATGGGCAAGCCAGTGCCGCTTATGCCCAAGCTCCCAAGACGTCCAATCATGCCTATTTAGTGGCAAGAGCCTTGAAATTTGCCCAGCAGTACAAGGATGCTAAGCGGGCATACAAAAAGATGGTACGCGATTTTCCCGACGCCGAGGAAACACCCGCCGCCCTGATTGAACTGGCGCAACTACAACCGGATATAGAGGCAGTTCCCTATCTAGACGAAGTGGTTGAACGCTTCCCGGAACGCGCCGGGGAAGCCCTTTTGGTCAAAGCGGAAACTCTGGAACGCCTGGGAAGTTATCAAGCCGCCGAGGAAGCCCGAAAACAATTGATTGATGAATATGGTGAGTCTGACGCCGCCGCCGCCTACCGTTGGCAAGTGGCGCGATCACATGCTGAATCCGGCAATGTCGAGGCAGCGTGGGAATGGGCAAAACCGATTACCACGGAAAACCCCCATCGCTTCATCGCACGTCAGGCTGGATTTTGGGTGGGCAAATGGGCAAGGGAATTGGGACGCCGACAGGATGCCCAAACCGCATTTGAGCAGGTGATTACCAACCACCCTCAGTCCTACTATGCATGGCGTTCTGCTGTGCAGCTTGGTTGGGATGTGGGCAACTTTAAAACCGTCCGTCAACTTGATCCGAAACTGGTTCTGCCGAAAACCCGACCCCTATTACCCCTGGGTTCAGCCGCCCTCAAGGAACTTTATTTACTCGGTCAAGACCAAGAAGCTTGGATGCTGTGGAAAGCTGAATTCCAAAACCGCCTAGAACCCACCATTGCTGAACAGTTTACTGATGGTCTGGTACAGTTGGCAATGGGAGATTACCTGAGTGGCATTTCCACCCTTGCCAGCCTAGAAGATCGGGAGAACCCGAAAGAACAAGCGCAGTACCAAGACTTACGGGAAAAATTAACCTACTGGCAAGCGCTTTATCCCTTTCCGTTCTCAGACAAAATTGCCACCTATTCGCAAAAGCGGGAACTCAATCCTCTATTGGTGACTGCCCTAATTCGCCAAGAATCTCGCTTTGAACCCGATATTCGTTCCGGCGCTGGTGCTGTTGGTTTAATGCAAATGATGCCCAGTACCGGGGAGTGGGCGGCAGAAAATATTGATGTGGAGGATTATTCTCTGGAAAATCCCGACGATAACATCAAACTGGGAACCTGGTTTCTGCAACAAGTTCACCAGTCTTATGACAACAACTCCTTACTCGCGATCGCCAGTTACAACGCAGGTCAAGGGAATTTGTCAAAATGGCTGCAACAAGACAGTGTTGCCGATCCGGATGAGTTTGTCGAATCCATTCCCTTTGATGAAACCAGAGATTATGTAAAGCAGGTGTTTGGTAACTATTGGAATTATTTACGACTGTATGATCCTAAAGTTGCCCAGCAAGTTGCCCAACATTCTCAGAGTCAGTCAACGGCAATGCGTCGATAAGGGCGCGGGGGAGAGTGGTAGGTCGTATCAATAACTTAACGTTGGCGACAAAAGTGATCACTTGACTCAACCCACCTCTAAAATTGACGTGTTAGTTAACCCCTAATCATGACCGAGCAACGATTAAGCTGACTTGGGGAAATCAGTTTTGGTGCAGGTTTGATCCGCAAGCGTCCCCAGAACAAATAGTTCCATTACATGTTGGGTTAAGGGGAGCAGAGGGAGCAGGGGAAGAAAACATTCAATTAATGCTTACACCCTGTACCAGAAACAGCAATATCCTGATACAGTTATAACGATAGAACTGTCATGTAATTCAATTAACAGGGAATGGATTCAACTGCTGATTTGCCAGGGGCATTGACGACCCTTGACCAGAGTCCAGTTGTCGCGACTTCTGAGCTAAGGAAAGTCTATCGCACTGGCTTTTGGCTGAATCAAAAAATTGAATCACTGAAAAATTGCTCTCTTTCCGTTGATCCGGGAGAGACATTTGGCTTGCTTGGTCCGAATGGAGCGGGAAAAACGACGCTATTGAAAATTTTACTGGGGATTGTCCGTCCCACCTCTGGACGGGGTTGGCTGATGGGAAAACCCATTGGCGATCGCGGAGTAAAGCAGCGAATCGGGTATTTGCCAGAAAATCCCTATTTCTACGACTATCTGACAGGCTGGGAATTCTTGCAACTGACCGCTGGATTGTTTCAAATCTCCAAAAGTCGTCAACGTCAACGCATTCCCCAATTGCTGGAATTAGTTGGATTATCAAAGGCGGCGGCGAAAAAGAAGCAGTTACGACAGTATTCTAAGGGAATGCTACAGCGCATCGGTATGGCACAAGCCCTGATCAACGACCCCGATGTGGTGTTTCTGGATGAGCCGATGTCGGGGCTCGATCCCATGGGACGCTATCAGATCCGGGAAATTATTCTCTCACTCAAGCAGCAAGGGAAAACCATTTTCTTCAATAGCCACGTTTTATCGGATGTGGAGAAGATATGCGATCGCATTGCAATTTTGGCACAGGGAGAGTTAATTTGTGTTGGCACACTGGATGAACTGTTGGGTGTGGCGACGCATTACCAAGTTCGCGGGAAAGGCGGTAACATCGACATTCTCCAGCGCTGGGTTAAGGAACTGGCATTTGAGGAAGATAGCTGGTACGGTGAACTCAAAGGTGAACCCCAAGAATTTATTGCCAGTTTGCGCCTGATGGGAGCGCAATTAATCGAGATTACCCTAGCACGTTCCTCGTTAGAGGAATTTTTCATGCAACAGTTACAGCAAAAGGGAATTGAATCGAACCATTAGCAGGGGGAGCGGTGTAGAGACGTAGCATGCTACGTCTGGGAGCTGGGGGAGCTGGGGAAGAGGATTACCAATGAACCATGAACAATCAACAAATGACCAATGATACTAGACAGTGATCCTATATTTGTTTTAAACTAAAAGGCTACTTGCTCATTTACATGATCTACCATAGGTCTGGTGAACCTAGTGTCAGGATATACAAAACTCTTAGAAAAACCATTAATCATTTAGTTAGTGAGGGTATCTGGTGCGTTACCAAAGTATCTCTAAAAAAGAAGTCAAACAAAAAACCGTTACCCGTCGCACGGGTGCTTACGCCCTGATAGACAGCCTGAAGCGTCATGGGGTTGACCATATTTTTGGCTATCCCGGTGGTGCCATCCTGCCGATCTATGATGAATTGTATCAGTGGGAAGAACGCGGAGAAATGCAGCATTTCTTGGTTCGCCATGAACAGGGTGCGGCTCATGCGGCGGATGGATATGCCCGGGCGACAGGGAAAGTGGGCGTCTGTTTTGCGACATCGGGTCCGGGGGCGACAAACCTAGTGACGGGGATTGCTACCGCCCACATGGATTCGATTCCCTTGGTGGTGGTTACCGGACAGGTGACACGGGCGGCGATTGGTTCGGATGCGTTCCAGGAAACGGATATTTTTGGCATTACGTTGCCGATTGTCAAGCATTCTTATGTGGTGCGTGACCCCCGTGATATGGCGTGGATTGTTGCTGAAGCGTTCCACATTGCCAATACTGGTCGTCCGGGTCCGGTTTTAATTGATGTACCCAAGGATGTGGGACTAGAAGAATTTGACTATACGCCCGTTGACCCAGGTATGGTTAAGTTGACAGGGTATCGTCCTACAGTTAAGGGAAATCCCCGACAAATTAATCAGGCATTGCATCTGATCCGAGAGTCGCAGCAACCGTTACTGTATGTCGGTGGCGGTGCAATTACGGCGAATGCCCATGATCAAGTCAAGCAATTGGCAGAAACGTTTCAAATTCCGGTCACGACAACGCTGATGGGAAAAGGGGCGTTTGATGAATCCCATCCGTTGTCGGTGGGAATGTTGGGAATGCATGGCACGGCTTATGCTAATTTTGCTGTGAGTGAATGTGATTTACTGATTGCCGTTGGTGCGCGGTTTGATGATCGTGTGACGGGAAAGCTGGATCAGTTTGCTTGCCATGCTAAGGTGATTCATATCGATATTGACCCAGCGGAAGTGGGTAAAAACCGCGCCCCTCAAGTGCCGATTGTCGGCGATGTGCAGCGGGTGCTGACGGAGTTATTACGGCGCTATCAGGAACAGGCAATTCCGGCTGACCCGAATCAAACTCAGGCATGGTTGAATCGGATTCAGCGTTGGCGTCAAGAGTATCCCTTGGAAGCGCCGCAGTATCCGGATAGTATTTCGCCGCAAGCGGTGATTGTGGAGTTGGATCGACAAGCCCCGGATGCTTATTACACCACGGATGTGGGTCAGCATCAGATGTGGGCAGCGCAATTTCTGAAGACGGGACCGCGCCGTTGGATTTCCAGTGCAGGTTTAGGCACAATGGGATATGGAGTTCCCGCTGCTATGGGCGTGAAGGTTGCCCTACCGGATCAGCAAGTGGTTTGTGTGGCGGGTGATGCTTCGGTACAAATGAATATTCAGGAGCTAGGGACGCTAGCACAGTATGGCATTAATGTCAAGACTGTGATCATTAACAATGGCTGGCAAGGCATGGTGCGCCAGTGGCAAGAGGCGTTTTTTGGACAGCGGTATTCCTCCTCGAATATGGAAATAGGAATGCCGGATTTTGTGATTCTGTCTCAAGCTTATGGGGTTAAGGGCATGGTGGTGAAGCATCGGGACGAACTCCAGGATGCGATCGCCCAAATGTTAGCGTATGATGGTCCGGTTTTGCTGGATGTCCACGTCACCAAGAATGAGAATTGTTATCCGATGGTTGCACCGGGTAAGAGTAATGCCCAAATGATCGGATTGCCAGAACGCCGTCAGCAAGAACAGGTTGCTGAGGTGGTCGATTGCAGTAACTGTGGGACTCAGAATCCCACCACGAATCATTTCTGTCCGGTTTGTGGGACGAAACTGTAATCCGTGATAGGAATAGGAATGCCTTCCAAGTCACCTTGGAAGGCAGTGTCGTTCATTATCGAAAGGAATCTCAACTCCTCTATATCAGCATAATCCCTATTTGTGACAGCCTTGTCACAACGCTATGACAAGCAGGCGATCGCACAATGGTGCTGAATGTCTCTAACCAGCTTGTAGTCAGGGCTTCAACAGTCCATACTTTCCTGATAAGTAAACGTCAGTCGTTTCCATTCAATACTCCTCAAATTCAATCGAATCAAGCAGGCTAATACTGATTGGAGAGACATTCTGAGTCATTTCCGGGGAATTTTGGAATGCATCATTCTCGATATGCGGATAGTCGCATTGGAGAGAAGGTGGATGGGTTTGTGTAGGCGTACTGTCTTGCCTATCCTCTGGTAGCCCTAATATAGAACGATGGTGAGTAATCCAGCTATCGTTAACCTGTTGGATATGGCGCAGTTCATGTTCATTGGCGGTAAACAACCAATGTCCATCCGAATGAAAGGCAAACACACTGGCGAGATGACAGTGACGCGATTCGTAATACTTAGGACAACTTTCAGGTACAGAACATTGACTCTCGAAAAAGGGACAGTGTATGGTAGAACAAACATTAATTGTGGCTGGTTGATCAATAGAGCATTTCATAGATTCACCCCCGCATGGATTTTGGCTGAAGCAAAACTCTACAGCGATTGAAATGTAATCTCGTATACCTTCATCATATTTTCTGTCCGAGGCAATTGAACACCGCCAATATTCAAAAATAGACACCGATCGCTCCTAAACTAGAGTTATGATATCCAGTTATTGATGTAGAGGCTTCTATGCATCTGCAACCTCGCCCACTCATTACTCGCCTCACGGCTGCCTTCAGTCTTCTACTCCTTAGCGCCTGTAACGGGAGTAACACTAATCCAGACAACTTCAGTGGTTTGACGGTTAAATTCCTCGCAGGTAGCGCTTTGGGAGACTTCTGTAACCAAGCGGCGGAACAATTCAATCAACAACAACCCCAACTCGATAATGGCACGACTATCCGCCTAACCTGTGAATCGATGGGGAGTGGCGATATCGTCACCCGCCTGGTTTCTCAAGCCGAACAACTCAAAAATGGCACCCTAGACGCCGAGTCTGTGGAATTCCCCACCTTGGTTTCCGTGGATGGCGAGATTTACCAAAGTCAGCTAATCTACCGGATGAATCAGCTATTTCCTGGACAAAACTACATCCCGGAGATTACCGACTCCCCCCTGCTGGCAAATAGTCCCATGGTCTTTATGGCACAGGAGGATGTCGCCACAGGATTGAAGAACACAGCTAATCCGTTCAAAGCCTTAGTCACGGCTGAAACCCATCAAGATATCGACCCCGCCAGTCCCCCCTTAGCCGTTCACTACGTCCATACTGCACCCACCCGTTCTAATTCTGGCTTACAAACCTTAGTCGCCCAATATGCATCGGTTTCGGGGAAGCGCCCGCAAGAGTTAACGGTGGACGATGTTAAGACGTATGAGTCGCAAGTTCAGCAAATCCAAAGCAAAATCACTCGGTATGGCGTTTCCACCGATTCTCTAGCCGAAGCCATGGTGCAAAATGGACCGTTTTGGGCGTCTGTGGGTTCAGTTTATGAGTCTTCGGTGATTGCGGCAAATGCGAACCCCCAACCCAATCAACCCCGTTACCAAGCCGTTTATCCCAACGCCACGTTTACCTCAAATATGCGGGCGATTATCCCCAATGCGCCTTGGGTGAGTGAGGAGGAAAAAGCTGCGGCTGAGAAGGTGATTACTTATTTGCAATCGCCTGAAGCCCAACAAATTGCCACGGAACTGGGTTTGCGTCCGGGAACCCCAGGCGTCGCTTTAGGACCGAAGTTTATTCCAGAGTTTGGTGTGAATCCCCAAGCGAAATATGATTCCTATCGCCCCCCGCAACCTGAAGTTGTTGAGGCAATGTTGACATCTTGGCAAGAGGTGGCAAAGAAACCTTCCCAGGTGGTTGTGGTGGTGGATACATCGGGTTCGATGCAAGGAAACAAATTACCTGCTGTACAGAATACACTACAGAACTACATTAACAGTCTCGGATCTAAAGATAAGATTGCCCTGATTGATTTTAATGATGAAATCAGCCAACCTGTGTTGGTTGAAGGAACCGATGCCGGACGGAATCGTGGTTTGGAGTTTATTAGTGGTCTTCAAGCTTATGGAGGGACTAAACTTTATGATGCGGCACTTTATGCCCGTAACTGGTTGCAAGACAATCCGCGCCCGGATGCGATTAATGCTGTGCTGATTCTCACCGATGGAGAAGATTCAGGGTCTCAGATTAATCTAAATCAACTGGAACAAGAATTGCAAAAAAGTGGGTTTAATAGTGATGAGCGAATTGCCTTTTTCACGATTGGTTATGGTAAGGAAGGTGATTTTGATCCGGAGGCGTTGAAGAAAATTGCTGACCTGAATGCAGGCTATTACCGCAAAGGAGACCCTGAAACAATTGCTACGGTTATGAAGGATTTGCAGGTTGAATTCTAAGTTGTTATTTGTCTTATGTGATTGGTCAAGTCGTTATCGTATTTAAAACACAAAACCGATGAAACTGGCAAATCCACTTAACTACCCTTTAGCTGTACTCGCTGGCGGAATTGTTCTTGTTGTCGGCGTTCGCTTGGTGAACGTACCCAGTGTGGTCATGTTACCATTTGCCGCCGTTATTGCCACAGGCGGCGCGATCGCACTCAAATCGAAAGAACCGGAAACGCTGAATCTAGAGAACCCGGAACTGGCGCGGGAACTGCAATTGGTCAAACAGCAAGCCCAGACGTTAGCAGGGAAAGCAGAGATATTGCGATCGGAAGCCACTAAACTCTTAAGCGATGGCTTAGAAGTCGAGTTACTCGCCGCCGTTCAGTATGCGTGCGATCGCGCCTCTGAATTGCCTGCTAAAGTTGACCAGTTGTCTCGACGCTTCCAGGGGGCTGATTCCCTACTATCCGTCAGTGATTTACAACAGCAACTCGAACAAGTCAATCACAAACAAACCCAAGCCAGTGGTGTTGCTAAAGATCAACTGAACAAACTCACCGAAAGCTTACAGCGTAATCTCCAGTTAGCGCGTCAGGGACAAGATGCGCGTCAAGCCCAAGTTACCAGTCTCTCAACTATGATTGCTGATGCCGCCGGGGTATTACAGCAACTTCAAAATAAACTCAGAACTGCCGATTTAAATGACTCTGAACAAGCCAGGGAACTCCGTTCCTTGAGTGAAGAACTCCATAGTTTAGAAGAGAGTTTCGATCTATTGGTAACCAAATAATCCAAGTACACCAGTCCAGTAGACATAGTTGACAGAATACTCAAACCATGCATTTCCTAGAATACCGATACAGTAGTCCGATTGATCGGGTAAATTGCAACCTTAGCGACCAAAATTCTCCCGACAGCATCAGGGCGGGTTTTGTTGATCAGTTATTGGTGACCCGCTTACCTGAGAGACTAAACCCGCCCCTACAATTGATTGATGATAGACGTGGTATGAAAACAAAGGTTTGACTTTTGACTTTTTACTGCCGCATAGCGGTACTAGCAATTCCTTCTCCCTAGAACAATGGCAACCCAAACTCGTCAATCTCAAAACCCAACCCGGCTGTTAACCTCCATTGGCATTATCCTGGTATCTTTAGGTTTAACTTATGCCCCCTTACCTGGATTCAACCAGACTGTTATCGTGGTTAGTGGAACTGAACTGGCTGAACCCCTGCAAAGTCTAGAAGCCAAGTTTGAACAAGAAAATCCGGGAATCGAGTTAGAACTCAAGTTTCAAGGTTCCCAGGATATGGTCAATAACTACATTGATAACCAGAACGACTTCCAGCCTACGGTACTCATTCCCGCCAGTAATGAGATTGTACAGGAATTACGCGATCGCATTCAGGCGCAACAGAATGGTGAACCGTTCTACAATACGCCTCAACCCATTGCCAAAACGATTCTCGTGGGTGTGGCTTGGACTCAACGGGGTAATGTTCTGTTTCCCAATGGGCGCTTCCAATGGCAACGGGTTGAACAAGCCATGGAAGCTGGAAACTGGGGAGACATTGGTGGGAATAACGATTGGGGCAGTTTTGATTTTGTGATGACAGACCCAACTCGTTCCAATAGTGGTCAGGTGACATTAGGATTGTGGGTACAGTCTAACTTAGGTGGACGTCCACTCAGCAGCGCTGGATTAAACAATCCTGCGATTAATTCCTTATTTAGTTTAATTAAGCGTTCCGTCTATCAGCCGCCCCGTTCCACCGACATATTACTACAAGAATTTATTAGTCGGGGTCCCAATGATGCAGATGTGGCAACTGTGTATGAAAGTATTGCCCTCTATCGTTGGCAGCAATCAGCTGCGAATCAAGGCAAACCCTACCAAATTTATTACCTTGATCCCACGATTGAAACCGTGTCCACCGCAGCAATTGTGCGGCGCAATGTGAGTGAACGTCAGGCAAAAGCTGCCCAACAATTTTTAGAGTTTCTGATTCAACCGCCACAACAGGAAGTGTTCGTGCAGTACGGTTTCCGTTCGGTTAATAATACAGTCGATTTACAAACCGTTCCCAATAGTCCTTGGTCTCAGACTATTCCTGGTGCTGAGATCAATCCACCAGGACGTGTGATTCCACCGCCGGATAAGCAAGTGTTAACGGAAATTCAACGGTTGTGGGAGAGGGCAAATTGAGACAAGGTAGAAGGCAGAACGCCAGATAAAAAAAAGATTCGCTTGTGGGGGAACAGCCATCTCATACCCTTCATTTTAACGAATAATAATATCCACCTCCGAGACTCCCGATCGCTCGGCTTGCTGACAACGCTGCTGGTAAAATTTAACCACGCGATCGCGATCATCCCATTGCCACAGTTGAGTGAAAACCTGCTGCGCTTGGGTATACTCTTTCTCAACGTACAGATGCACCCCCCGTTCAAACTCTGTCCGAGTTTGTCGCTTCAATTCAATCAGTGGCGGCGGGTTACCATCAAACACCTCAAAGATCGCGATCGGCTGGCGTTTTCCTTTCACCGTCACTCGACCTAAGAAACGATAACTATAATGGTGAGCATTTGTCAACCCATTTAACGTTGCTTCGCTAATTAAAATCTCCACCCCAAAAATCTTAGTTAACCCCTCCAAACGCGATGCCAAATTCACCGCATCCGCAATCACTGTTGTATCCATTCGCTGAGATTCTCCCACCGTTCCCAACATCAAACTCCCCGTATGCACCCCAATCCCAATCGCAATCGGTTCATATCCACAGGCTTGACGGTGATCATTATACAAATCCACTTGCTTTTGCATCTCAATTGCCGCTTGTACTGCATCATCAGCAATCTGGGGAAATAATGCCATCACCGCATCACCAATATATTTATCAATAAAGCCGCGATAATGGCGAATTACAGGACCCACACGACCCAAATATGAATTCAGAAAGTCAAAATTGGCTTTCGGTGACAGTTGTTCTGACAGACTGGTAAACGAACGAATATCGGCAAATAAAATAGACATTTCTTTTTGCACCTGATCCCCTAATTGCACATCCACAATACTTTCTCGTTCCAAAAATTGCAGAAACTCATAAGGGACAAACCGTCCATAAGCCGCATTAATTTTGGCTAAGCGGAGATGGGTTTTAATTCGGGCTAATAGTTCATTCTTTAACACAGGCTTGGTTAAATAATCATTCGCGCCAACGGCAAACCCCTCCACTAAATCAGAAATCTGATTTTTCGCCGTTAATAAGACAATCGGTAGTTCATTGGGGAGAAATTGTTCCCGCAGTTTTTTACACAGTTCATACCCCGTCATTTGCGGCATCATGATATCTAGCAAAATCAAATCCGGTTTGAATCCTAAGCGAATCAACTCTAAGGCTTCCAAGGCACTAGACGCTTGAGTAATTGCATAATTTTGCAATGATAGATGATTGACAATTACCTGGAGATTCGTGGGTTCATCATCCACAATTAAAATGTGGAATGTCCCCTCTGGCGTGACAGCCGCCTCTTGAGCCATGAGAATGCGATCCGGGTTAACCGTTCGCGGTGTATAATCTTGAATCTGAGAGAGTTCAGCGGCGGGTTGATACTCAACCTCACCCTGAGATAAAGGTAGGGTAAATGTAAATCGTGACCCCACTCCCACCGTAGACTCGACCTTGATTATACCACCATGGAGTTCAACCAATTGTTTAGTAATTGCTAAACCCAATCCCGTTCCTCCATAATGGCGAGTCATGGCACCATTGGCTTGTTCAAAGGATTCAAAAATGCGGTCAATTTTGTCCGATGGAATGCCAATTCCGGTATCAATGACATGAATTTCTAGCATGTCATTAACTGGCGTCGCAGAAACTTCAATGGTTCCCTGTTCCGTAAACTTAATCGCATTGCTGACTAAGTTGTATAAAATCTGCTGCACCCGGTTTTCATCGGCATCAACTGGGGGCATCTCTGGATTGATACTATTGACTAACTCGATCGGTTTCTTCCCTACCAACGGTTGAGAAATAGTTAAGACAACATGAGTCACTTCTCGAATCCCGATGGGTTTAATATTCAGTTGTAGGTTATGGTGTTTGAGTTGCGAGAAATCGAGTAAATCATTAACCAACTGGTGCAATCGTCTGCCACTTGATACAATGAGCGACAAGTTGAACCGAGTCGCATCCGATAGGGTTCCCGTGACTCCATCAATCAACGACTCGGCTATACCGATAATTCCATTCAGGGGGGTTTTAAGTTCATGAGACGTGTTCGCTAAAAATTCATCTTTAAGCTGATCGAGTCGTTGTAAGGCAGTATTTTTCGCTTCTAATTCTATGGCATAGTTTTGCAGCAGGTTACGCGCTTGGATGAATTGACGCTCTAACATAATGCCTAAAGTAAGAATAAAAAGTAATGTTCCCCAAGGATAAAGTTTTTGATACCAATTCACCCACTCTAGGCGATAAATTAAAATATCATTAATGGCAGATAGAGTAAGCAGACCAAATCCTAATGTAAAGAGTTTGGCTTCAACGTTACCCGTCAGAGAAATTTGCACCGCTTTGGTCAAAATCATTATCGCACTGGCTAAAAATAAAAATTGAGCCAAAGTGACGGTTTGACTCCAAGAAAAGGTGTGAGTGGTGACTAAGGTTAAGGCGGCTACCGCATACGCCAGATGAATTTTCCAGAGATGGCGAATAATCGACTGGCATCTCATCTTGAACATTTCTTGAAAGAAAAGACAACCACTTACAGGTATCAGATAGAATGATGTATATTCCCAGAACCGTAAGGCTTCTAGATGATTAATAAAGACAGGGATAAAAAAAGACCGCGATAAGGTATATATCCCAATCATCGTTGTTAAAACGCCAAAATAAAAGTATGATTTTTTTTCGGGGCGGCTTAAAGACAATCCCAGAATAATTAATCCTAAGGCAAAAAATAGAATACCGAGTAATGTATGACTTTGTTGTTGAAAGAAACGTTTAATTACAGCATTATGATTACCTAAGACAACGCGATCAAACAATCCGATATAAATTGAAGCATTTTCTCCGACATACACCCGACACAAGAGAGTTTGATGCTGAAATCCTGGCTCAAGTTGAACGAGTGGCAATTGATAGTCTGTTAGTGTGGCTTGTTCAGCCGCATTGAGTGACCATTGATTATAGAGATGTTGCTCTCCTAAATATACATCTAATATATAAGGTACAGCGCCAAAATAGAGAGTTGGGGAATGCCATTCTCCAGCAGGTAAAGGAACACGCAACCACAAAATCTGGATGTTTTTATGGCTTGGTTTTTTGATTTTTCCGGGAAATTGAAATGACTGCCATTGTTCAGACACTATCTGATTCGGCGTAGCTTCTGAAAGCCTGGGTTGTTGTTCAGAAAAATCACCCCAATGATATTGCCATCCCTGAGTGATTTCTACCAGTGACGATGAAACTGACGCGACTGGAGATTGAGCTGAACTCGATGCCGTGTAGACGACTAGGCAACTGAATAGTGTTACAATAAATGCGCCTAGATATGAAATTCGAGGTTTGTGAGGTAGCCGATGTGAGCGCAATTGCTCCCACCGTTGCTTTATCCATGCACCCCTAGTCATAGTAGAGTCCCTGTTGTGATTGCTGCTATCCTATTCCTATTGTGAGGCAAGCTGACAGACTTGGCAGCATCTATACCTCTGTGAATCTACTCTTACGGAGTTGGTTAGCTCACCTGACAAGACAATGGTCTTTATGCCACAATGGACAGATAAGTAGGTGGGAAAAATTACAGTTAACCCTGGGGATTATCTTATGTCTTATGTAAGGGGTTGAAGTATATTTACAAAAGTTAATATAGTTGGATTGATTTCCACTAACCTCCTTACTCCAGGTTCTGGTCAACTAACCAATTTTTAGGAATTGACAAAATGTCTCATTAATGCTTTTTTAAGGAACTTTACAAAGATCCTTAACTTTTATGATTTTTTACCTATTTTAATTTTTATATTTGAGGAGTTATCCTGAACTATTAATAAGGGCGGGTTTTGTTTTTCCGTTATTGGTAACCAGCTAGGTTGAAGGGCTAAACCCGCCCCTACACCCCCCCCAAAAACCCCCCCAACACCCCCCCCCAAAAAACCCCATTAACCCCCCCCCAAAAAAAAAAAAAAACAACGGACGAATAAAAAAAGGTGAGGGGCCCGG
>CAZNNK010000014.1:0-2915 GCA_964574085.1 uncultured Coleofasciculus sp. | reverse complement strand
CTTTATTTGTTTATAGCTAGTTGGATCGGCTAAACCCGCCCCTACACCCGCCCCTACACCCGCCCCTACACCCGCCCCTACACCCGCCTTTACCCCCGCACCGACAATATAACTATAACTCTTTATTGACAAATAACAAATGACAAATGACAAATTACCAAGTTGGCGGTAGTCTCAGACATGATGATCCTACCTATGTGGTGCGACAAGCAGACGCCAAACTTTATCAGGCGGTGAAAGCAGGTGAATTTTGTCATGTCCTTAGCCCTCGACAAATGGGCAAATCCTCTCTCCTTGTCAGAACTAAGTATCGCTTGGAAGCCGAAGGATTCCGCTGTGGAGTTCTGGATATGACCACAATTGGTGGTGAATATACAACCCCTGTACAGTGGTATAAGGGCGTTGTCACTCAGTTATGGTTGGCGTTCAATCTGCGGGGAAAAATTCATTTAAAAACCTGGTGGAAAGAGCGAGACGATCTCTCATTTTTGCAACGATGCTGTCAGTTTATTCAAGAAGCATTACTTGGTCAATTTTCCAGTGAACGGTTAGTTATCTTCATGGATGAAATTGATCGACTTCTCAGCATTGATTTTCCCATTGATGATTTTTGGGCTTTAATTCGCTTTTGCTATAATCAACGTGCGATTAATCCCGACTACAATCGGATTGTCTTTGCTTTCTTTGGCGTCGCTGCACCCTCAGACTTAATTCGCGATCGCAGCCGTACTTCATTTAATATTGGTCAAGCCATAGAACTGCAGGGGTTTAAACCGGGAGAGGTACAACCCCTGATTCAAGGCTTAGCGGAAAACGTTCATAATCCGGAGGCAATTGTTCAAGCAATTTTAGCGTGGACATCGGGTCAGCCGTTTCTCACCCAAAAGCTTTGTAATTTAGTCTGGAAAGTGACAGAAAATATAGAACAAGAGAGGCTAGTTATTCCTCTAGGTCAGGAATCCGAGTGGGTGGAAAACTTAGTGCGATCGCGCATCATTAATAACTGGGCGTCTCAGGATGATCCGGAGCATTTAAGAACGATTCAGAATCGCATTCAAGGGAATGGTCAACGGACGGGTAGAATGCTGGACATTTATCAGCAGGTGTTACAAGGCGGGGAAATTGAGGCGGATGACTCGCGAGAAACAACCGAACTTTTATTGTCGGGTTTGTTAGTTAAAAATCAGGGAATACTCCAAGTAAAGAATAGAATATACGAAGAAGTATTTAATCAAACCTGGGTAACCAAAAAATTAGTTTCTCTGCGTCCTTATGCTGACGCCTTCAACGCCTGGATTGCCTCAAAAAAACAGAATCAATCCCACCTCTTGCAAGGAGAGGCATTAAGAGAGGCATTAACCTGGTCTCAAGGGAAGAGTTTGAGCGATCTAGATTATCAGTTTTTAGCGGCGAGTCAAGAATTAAATCGACGGGATATTCAGAACGCCCTCAAAGCGATTGAAAAAGCCAATTCTCTGCTGTCATCGGCGACCAAGAAAGCTAAAACCGAACCAATCAGACATCGACTGTGGCGCGGCTGGATTGGCGTGATCAGCCTTAGCACAACTATTCTGGTCATTCTGTTACGTTTAACCGGATTGTTGCAAGGTTTAGAATGGGATGTTTGGGACAAATTTTTCCGAGTTCGTCCCTTAGAATCCCCTGATCCACGGATTGTAATTGTCACCATTGATGAAAACGATATCACTCAAGTTGGACAATGGCCCCTCCCGGATGCAGTGTTGGCAGAGGCAATTACTCGATTAAAAGCGGATAATCCCCGTGTCATTGGTTTAGATGTATATCGAGATTTGCCTGTCGAACCTGGACATCAAGAATTAGTTGAGCTATTTCAGTCTACTCCCAATCTGATTGGTGCAGAGAAAGTTGTTGGTAATTTCGTGAATCCCCCTCCCACGTTAAACCAGTTGGGGCAAGTTGGTTTTGTGGATATGGTATTAGATGCAGATCGCAAAGTTCGCCGAGGGTTAATATCCGTTAAGCGCGGCGATAACCTTCACCTGAGTTTCAGCTTAAAACTAGCATTGCAGTATCTAGAAACCCACGGAATTACACCTCAAACTCAAGAACAGCATCATTGGCAATTGGGTCAGGCAATTTTTTCACCCTTGGAGAAAAATGATGGCGGCTATATTCGGGTGAATACTGGGGGTTATCAGATCCTATTAAACTATCGTGGCTCTTTAGAGGATTTTTATAGCATCTCGCTTACCGATTTACTAGAGAATCAGATTCCCGTAGAAATAAAGCGTGATAATGGGTTTACCGGACGGGTTATTTTAATTGGCGCGATCGCAACTAGCCTGAAGGATTTTTTCTATACCCCCTACAGTGGGAGTTTGTCTCGCACACCACCAGGGATGGCGGGTGTAGTGGTTCATGCTAATTTAACCAGCCAGATTTTAAGTGCAGCTTTGGATAATCGTCCCCTAATCCGGACATGGAGTGAATTTCAAGAGGGATTGTGGGTTTTGGTGTGGTCTTTAATTGGTACAGTATTAAGTTGGCGGTTACAGTCTCCTCAGCGGGTGGCGTTGGGGATTGCGATCGCAGGTTTAGTATTAGTCGCCATCGCCTATAGCGCCTTCTTACAGGGATGGTGGATACCTGTGATTCCGCCAATCCTAGGATTAATTCTATCCGCGATCGCACTCTCGTGGGTTACCAGCAAGCAAATCGAGAAACTCCAACTCCGCCGCATTCTGGAGTTACTCACCCAAGAGTACCCAACCTCTCCGGCGGCGGTACGGATTGCTCTAGAATATCTGAAAAAGTCAGAACGCGAAAGCCATCACGTCTTGATTGAAGAATGTCTCCTGAACAGGGAATAGGGAACAGAGAGATGGGGGAGATGGGGGAGATGGGGGAGATGGGGGAGATGGGGGAGATGGGGG
>CAZNNK010000013.1:0-20607 GCA_964574085.1 uncultured Coleofasciculus sp. | reverse complement strand
CGCCTTTGATCGCATCAACGTTCTTCAAAACATTGACGATCGGAACCGGCCAGAATTGACCGCCCTTCGTTTTCATCGTTTCGCAAAAGCTGATGGAATCTTCAAGATTCATGAAACCTTCGAACGGGGTGAAGTAGCCGCCGCCGAGCATCACGGCGTGATGGGTCTGTTCCGCCCGCAATCCGGCTAGCCATGCTGTTGCCTTTAAGTCTCGTAATGCCCGCTGCATGGGTTCGACTTTACGCATATAGTCGTACTGATTCAGCGCTTCGGGATTATCTTTTGTCCAGAGTCTGCCATAGAGGGCTTCCATCCGAGCGGGACTAATGGGCGACTGATAGACGTGTAGATTCAGATTTAATTGTTCGGTTAACTGTTCAGCAAATCTGTAAGTTTTTGGCGGTAGATAGCCTGTATCAACCCAAATTACGGGAATGTCAGGCACGATGCGAGTAACTAAGTGCAGCATCAGCGCTGACTGGATGCCGAAGCTGGTACTCATCACCAATCCATTGCCCAAGGTTTCGGCTGCCCATTTTACCATGGAGGTGGCATCAGCATCGACGAGTTGTCGATTCACCCCCTCTAGATCTAGATCCAGTTGAGTTTTCTGTGCGATCGCACTTACCATTTCCCTAAACTCCCAGTCTTCCTGCCAGTCTTGTGGTTGTTTCCAGTTCCGTGATTTATATTGTACCGATTTAATCTACGGTAACTTGGTCGGTTTACTGTACTTTTACACCACACTGAACTTTACCACGCCTAATTGTCTACGACAATGCAATTGGAGACAATTAAGTGACGAGAAAATTAAGTTTTGTATCATTTTAGGGACAGCGATGGCGATGATTAAGCAGTTTTGGCGATGCTTAGGGCAATTGAGGCTTCGCGAAAACCAACAGCTACTGCAAATCCTAAAAGGTCTCCCCCGATAAGTTCTCAACAAAAGCCTGATGTGCTGCTGTGGTTATCCCCTGCTGCACAACGTTCAAAACTCTGGCTAAATCTCCAGTGAGTAAAGCGGATGGTTCTAACCACAAGCCAGGGAAGATTTCACTGCACATCATCCCGTCTACATTCGATTCAAGCTGGATATAGTCACCCTCTTGTAACCTAAACCAATCGAATTGGCGATCGTACACTCGCCACACTAAATACTCTTGTACCTGATTACGGCGGTAGACATTAAGTTTGTCATGTAAATCTATAGAGGCGGTACTGGCGGCAATTTCTACAATCAATTCGGGCGCACCTTCGACATAATCGTCATCACTAACGTAGGATTGCCCTCCTACCTCAATCCTTAATAACGCATCGGGTTGGGGTTCGTTATCGGTATCCAGGCGTACCGTTGTATTGTCGGCTAATCCGACTCCAGGAGTTGCTGCCCAGTAATTACCCAGCCATGTCATGATTCGAGCATGGGGTTCTCCATGTTTTTTGAGGCATAACGGTGATGCCATATAAACGATTCCTTCGATTAATTCCGCTTTTTTTACCTGGGACATAGCATGATAGCGGCGCTCAAATTCGATGCGGGTGAGTTGATCGCCGTTTTCGAGGGGGGGAAGGGTTAAAGTTGGCGCGATCGCACGTTGATCTATCATGGTTTTGTTCTCCTTGAGTTGAGCCAGATTCAGTCGTCAAAAGTGACGCCACCAATATTGTTCTAGCTGATACCGTTGGCGCAGGTGTTGCAAGGCGGTGGTGGATAGCAATCCTTTGACAGTAGCAACGAATTGTCCCCACGCTAGCAACTGCGATGCACTCGTTGCTCGGTTGAACTGGTATCCATAGAATGTTGTCCAAAATTCTGGGGCTATTGGAGATTTCCAGCGCTTGCGCCAGCGCACCATATCTTGAGGGGTGGGGGGTTCGGCTTCCAGGATTGGTGGAAAATCGGCGTAGCTGACGAATCGGCTCAACCCTTTACCGTGAACATAAACAATATGCTGCCAGCATTCGATGCGATAAATCTCGTCGGGAGACAGGTTAAACAGCAAGGCGACAGTCTCTACAGTGACGAATCGTGCCAAGGGGTGACGGGTGGAGGACTTGTAATTGAGTTTTGAGGCTTCAAAGGTGGGCGTTTTTGTGGTATGTGTTGATAACATAGAAATTACTTCCCATTTAATGGGACATTGGTGCGATCGCTCCACAGTTTTCCAGGCTAGAGGGCGATCGCTTTTTCAGATTCTCTCATTAAACGATGCAACTGCATCATTTGTCAAGGATGGGGTTAGTTAGGCTAAAGATTCGAGAACTCGCACAAGAGAAGGGATGGACGTTGAAGGAAGTGTCCGACCGTTCCGGTGTAATTTACAGTACGGTGAGAAGTTATGCCCGTCGTCCTGGAATGTCAATGGTCGATTATACTGCCCTCTATAAGTTGGCTCGCACGTTTGATGTGATGGTTGAGGATTTGGTTGAGATTTTAGAGGAGTAGAATCAAGCAAATCGTAATCATTTCTAATATCACTGAATAGCTAACTGGAATCTTGCACTGAACCTTTAATCGTTCTTTATACCTTTATGTTTTCAGGTTTCAGTGGTGTTTTATAGCGCTTCGCTCTGGTCTAGTTACACTTTATTTTTAGGAACCTCTCATCTGGACTAAGCTTCAGCTCCTGAAGTTGTAAATACACCAGCGCGACTTGCTATAGGTAGTGAGCAAGATGCTCACACTACAAAAAATTGGCACTTCTTGATATTAAGATTTAAATGCTGAATCGCTTCCCTGGCTAAGGGCGCACGTCGGTGCGCCCCTACAGTCTCCGATATACTGTGTCAAAATTAATCTAAGTTTTGAGAATGGCACACCATGGTTTGGGCGACAGGGGATGCGCTTTATAACGGTAAGTACATCTTAGAGAGACAACTGGGACAAGGGCGTTTGGGGATTACCTATCTGGTAAAGGATGGAGATGATTGTCGCTGGGTGATCAAAACCTTGAATGATGCACTCCTCAATTCCCTCACCCCACAAGAACAAAACCGACTGGAAAGTAAGTTTTGCCAGGAAGCGGTAAAACTCAGAGGGTGTAATCATCCTCATATTGTCAAAGTCCGAGATCTTTTTAAAGAGGGGAAACGGTGGTGCATTGTCATGGATTATGTGGATGGGGTGAGTTTAGCTTACCGCGCCCAGAAAAAGCTCCCCGAAGCCGAAAACCGGGAGCAGAAAAACCGGGAAAATTCTGGATATATGAACGGATAATTCGTCCAGCGTATTACGGCATTTATGAAGTGAACCGCGCCAGTGTTGAGGTTTATTGTTTAGTTGCAGGTCAGTATCAATTAGTAACGGCAAATGAACGGGGTCATTATCCGATTTCACTGTTAGGTGTTGAATTAGGAATTTGGCAAGGTCGATATCAAAATACAGAATTAATGTATTGTATTAGACCGTGGTTATACGTTGGCAACTATAGAGACAGTCTAAATTACGACTTACTCCAGCATCACCAAATTAGTGCGATGTTACACCTGGCTGAAGATGTACAACAGCCTAATATTGTCTCCCGTTATATTCCCGTTGAAGATGGTCAACCGCTGCCTTTTGAACAGCTAAAATCAGGTATTGAGTTTGTTCGTCAGGAAAAAGCAAAGAGTCAAACTGTGCTAATTGTCTGTGGTGCTGGAATCAGTCGTTCCAGTTTATTTGCTGTAGCCACCTTAAAAGAAGAAGAAAATCTGAGTTTGCTGGATGCATTTCGGCACGTTCAGATTAAACACCCACAGGCAAATCCACATCCAAACCTGTGGAAATCCTTATGTGAGTATTACAATGAAACTATTTCGTACAAAACCATTTTGAAACTGATCTTGCAAGCCAAATCTGGTAAGCTATCACGCATTTAAATTGGGTATAGGATCGCACCAATCGCCTTGGGTTAAAACCCAATACTAAAAGCGAAAGTCGTCTAAAGAAGACTGTAAAATATCGTGTCCGGTTGAATAGTTACATTATGGTGAAGGCAAAGCATAGGGTAAAAAATTGACAAAATAAGTAAAGTATAAAAATGGCAAAATATACGATAATAATAATGGTTTAGATAGACCTGATACACGAGTTTTAGTCCACTTTAGTGGACTTAAGCTGTTAGCCAAGAACTTGAGTTCTTGGCGAATGGGCGGACTGATTTAAAATGGTACAAGATATCAACAGGTTTTAGCTCTGAGCCAATTTAATTCAGAACTGTTGTTTTTGAACTCAAGTCACCATGCAACCCAATCACTCCACTCGCAAATACAAACGACGCCGCGTTCTACGTTTAGCCGCACTCGCTGCGGGAACCTCAATTCTACCTTCAGCTTGCAGAACCGTGAATTCCACCTCGCCAACACCTGATGCAGCCGTTGATGCAACCGTTCCCACCACTACACCCACCCCTATTGCTCAGTCTCCATCAGGTAATGTGAGTAAAGTGGTTCTGGTGCGTACTGATGACCGAGTAGCTGGGACTCAAAAAGCACTAGACTTGCTACAACCGGAAGGACTCTCCGATCGCACTGTCTTCCTTAAGCCCAACTATAACACTGGAGATCCCGCGCCAGCCGCCACGGATACTCAACTCCTAGAGGCGCTAGTGCAAGAGTTACAGACGGCTGGAAGCCAAGGAATTACCATAGGCGATCGCTCTGGGATGGCAAATACTCGTCAAGCCATGGAACAAAAACAGGTGTTTCAATTGGCAGATCGCTATGGCTTAGAAACAATTGTTTTTGATGAGATGGATGCGGATCAATGGCAGTACATTTCCGCCGAGGGAACCCATTGGCAAAAAGGATTTGCCTTTGCTCGTCCCATTTTAGATGCAGGCGCAATTGTGAATACCTGTTGCTTGAAAACTCATCGTTTTGGCGGTCATTTTACCCTCTCGCTGAAGAATTCAGTGGGGATGGTTGCCAAATATGTTCCGGGGGATTCGTTTAATTATATGCAGGATTTACATTCCTCCCCTCACCAACGAATCATGATTGCTGAAATTAACCAAGCCTACAAACCAGCACTGATTCTATTAGATGGGGTAGAGGCTTTTGTCAATGGTGGACCCGCGTCTGGGAAGAAGGTAAAAGCCGAGGTAATGCTAGCGGGAACCGATCGCGTAGCCGTTGATGCTGTCGCCATTGCCATCTTGCGATCGCTTGGCACCACTGATGCGGTTTCTAGTGGTTCAATTTGGCAGTTAGAGCAAATTCAACGAGCCGTAGAACTAGGATTGGGTGCTAGCAGTGCTGAACAAATCGAACTGGTAACGGCGGATAGTGCTAGCCAAACCATGGCAGATCAAATCCGTCAACTCTTAACGATGTAGCGATTACCGATTGATCTGTCATCGTTTTGTTTTTCTTGGGTTGAGTCAGATTCATCACTTCTTCAAACGTGATCCCAGAAACTCGCACGATCTCCACCTAACTCAAACTTATACCAAACAGAGTAGAAAGCACCACATTCAGATCGCTAGGAATGGCGTCTGTGTTGATAACTTTGTAAACTATTGGTAAGCGAGTAAGCTAAAACGCATTTAAATTGTGTATTCAGGCGTTGCCTGTTGTCTGTTGCCTTCCTTGGGATTGAGGTATCCCAACTCAGGCTTGTTATGCCTCACAGTAATGATCAATGCCATTGACATGAAAAACCTAATCTTTCGAGTTACCCTATACAGTCTGGTTTTTACGGTTTTAACCATTGCGCCCAGCAACGGTGTTACTGAAGCCAGAAACGATTTAGGGTTTCGATGTTCAAGGTCTCGAACCAACTCCCGCCTAACTACAGCCCAATCGAGTAATCAGGATAATCCAAATAGTCTAGAAGCGATTCTAGATGACAATACCCAAGTCGAAAAACTAGCGGGAGACTTTCGGTTTACAGAGGGACCCATTTGGCATCCAAACGGATTCTTACTCTTTAGTGATATTCCAGCTAATACTATCTATCAGTGGACACCGAATCAACAACCAGAGATATTTCGTCGTCCTTCTGGTAATGCTAATGGTAATACTCTAGACCAGGAAGGGCGTTTGATCAGTGCTGAACATAGTAATCACCGCCTATCCCGTACTGAACAAGATGGCACAATTGTTACGCTGGTCAATCAGTTCCAGGGAAAGCGACTCAACAGTCCCAATGATCTCGTGGTCAAATCCGATGGAAGTATCTACTTCACTGACCCCCCCTATGGGATTCAATCTGAGCAAGAGGAACTGGGATTCTATGGTGTTTATCGGTTGACACCGGATGGGAAACTGACATTGTTAGTGAAAGATTTTGTGGGTCCGAATGGCATTGCCCTTTCACCGGATGAGGAAAAACTATATGTGAATGATTCGGAAAAAGGTCACATTCGTGTCTTCGAGGTGAAATCCGATGGTACTTTGGAAAATGGGCAGCTATTTGCTGAATTAAAAGACCCCAGTACAAAGGGTGTACCCGATGGCATGAAGGTAGACCAAGAGGGGAATGTTTACAGTACTGGACCAGGAGGCGTATGGATTTTCTCACCGTCAGGCAATCTATTAGGCAGGATTGAAGTTCCTGAACTTGCTACCAATCTAGCCTGGGGCGATGACGATTACCAAACTCTCTACATTACTACCAGTAATAGCCTTTACCGTATCCGCCTCAAAATTCCAGGCGTGCGAGCAGGCAAAATATAGGGTGGCTGATCAATGTGGGATTGGCGCTTGATGGGAAGTAAGTCTGTTTTATGTTTTATGTCGTTATACCCTTTTCCCCCTTTCCCACTATACCCAACTGATGCTATCGGACTTGATATTATATGCACCTAACTCAAACTTATACCAAACAGAGCAGAAAGCACTAAATCAAGATTGCTAGGAATGGCGTATGTATTGATATCTTTGTGAACTATTTTTTCTTGACGCTGAAAAATACCAAATTTCCAGGTATCCCCTGTTGTTACCGTGCCATAAAGCGTTGAAACTGTTGAATCTGTCCATTGATCGAGGGCGATTAATTCTACCGCCAACTGAGTAAAACCTCTAGCTAAATCGGCATTTTTTGCTTCAATCACTAATAAATTATGTTCAGTAGGAATAAAATAATCAAAACTGCCTTTAAGCCAATTATTCACTTGCACAGGATATTCAATTTTGAGGGGAACTTGAATAAACTTACAAATCGTTTTGAGAATCGGAAAAATCAATGCTTCACGTCTAGCTATCTCGGAAACCGGATCGACCAACATGAGATTTTCTTGCAGTTCGGTTCTCAGGGGTTCTAGATCAATTGGCAACTGCTGTGGGAGTTGGAGTGAGCTATTTTTTAGGGTGACACCGAATTCAGCTAGGATATCAGCAGTATCGTAGGCTAATTGGGCATATTTACTGAACGTATAGCTCTCGGATGGGTCAAGAATCCTGGCTTTGCTCATAATGATGGCTGAACATCAACACTAACTAAAGGGTGTTAACCCTAATATACCTAAACCTTCTACCGGGAAGGGAATAAGCGCTGACGACGAGTGCAGTAAATTATTTGGGCGCACGTCGGCTTCAAAGGTGAGCGTTTTTGTGGTATGTGTTGATAACATAGAAGATACTTCCCATTTCATGGGGTGTTTGGGCGATCGCTCTTAGACGATTTACTCACACCAGAGGAACGACAGGAACTGACGAACTTACGGTTAGCCGCCGATCACTTGATGCTTCGTAAAGCTTATGCTTGGTCTGTTCTCCGCTGGCGGGGACATCGACTACCCGCCTTGAAGGAGTTACCTATCTTGCTGTGACTATTCCAGAACAACTACGCAAGCTGGTTATCACCCAAGCTAATTCACGAATGTGCTTGGACAATTGATCAGACGATCGCACTCTCCTATCAACAGCAAAATGAGTTAGCCGCCGTGAGCGATCGCCTTTCTCATCTCCAAGATAAAATCCGTCAAGATGCCCTCACTGTAATTGAACGCTGTGAAACCGAAGACGAGTTAGATTTTCTTTTCCCTGAACTCACCCGAATTCAGTTTGTAAGTTGGGTTGTTTGATTCTCAATTTTAAACTCTCTAAAATTGCGTCAATCCCTCCTCTATCGATTTCTTTCCCCGGTACTTCTACAGAAAAGGTTTCTGGTAGGTTATATTGTTCACATAAAGCCCAAATCACATGTTGGTCATTCTTCCCTTCAACCAACAATAACTGCTGAGGTTTGGGTAAAGGAGGTTTCCGTGCTTTTGGCATTAACGTACCTCAATACTTTGGCGTACAGCGATGGATAGTTCATCAGCAGGATATTCAACCGGACGTATATCTTCACCCTTACGACTCAATCGAAATAATTTGCCCACTGATGGATCATCTAATTCATCCAAAGCTTCTTGAAACGCACAAATACAGTCCCAACTATGAGTCGTCGCAAAAATTTGGATGTTTAACTGCTGTGCTATTTCTAACATCAAGCGCCACATATCTGTTTGAGACTCATAATATAGACCTGTCTCGATCTCATCGACGAGTAAAAAACCATTTTCAACTGTCACGGCTGCCATCGCTAGGTTGAGGATTCGTGCCATTCCTTCGCCCATGCTACTTAAAGGAAGCGGCTCTGTTTTACCTTCAACTTTAAGCAAAATATCACTGTAATAATTTGGGTTGCTAGTAAAACTAAGACGTTGTATGTTTGGCTCTAATGTTCTCAGAGCTTCTATTACTTTATCTTCTTTAGGAGTAAGAATAATTTTATCCCAAAGACGAGCTAAATCTCTAACTTCTGTTAATTCATTTGTAACCCATATACTTTCAGAACTTGAATTTGGTAAATGCAGTATAGATTTTTTGTACAAATACAAGCTTTGAACAAAAAAATCGTCACTTGAAATAGCAAAAATATTGTATATTTTGTCACCGTAGAAAACGGCAAGACCTTTACGACTTAATTCTGTCTCTAAATCTAAGTCCCTTTCGTCGATAGTCGGATTACTTGAAGAAGATGGTGCATCATCTACCTCAGTAACTTGAATAATTATTTCTTTAGTTGAACTAGATTGAATAATAATCTTTTTTTCTTCAGTAGTCTGTTTTTCATAAAATAAACGATATATAGGGTATTTATATTTCATCTTTAATAAACTGCTATCTGGAGAAATATTTAAATCTTTACTGTTTACTTCTCCACGGTTGACCATAACGCCAAATAGGTAAATTGGATTGCCATGATTAGTTATTAAATATATAGCTTCCAAGAAAGTGGTTTTGCAAATATTATTCATACCCACGAGTAAATTAACCTGTGCTAACCCATCGATATGAAAGTTCTTGAAGCAGCGATAGTTTTGTATAGTGAGATCACGTAACATAAATTCTTAGCTAAAGGGGCGGTGATTATCTCTTATCTTAGAGGCTAATCGTAATTGTGGTCATAGCTGGGTGATGATCAGCGATCGCACGTTGATCGGTCATCGTCTATTGTTTTAGCTGGTAGGCTTGTCCCATTGGCATTCCTGACGTTTCTTGCCAAGCTGACCACGTAATTAAAACACACGTTATTAACTACTTACGATTTCTCCAATACTGGGGGAAAGCGCTTGTGATGCGCTAATGCCAAAATCCGAATTTGGTTGTTTTCAAGGAGGCGATAGAGTAGAAAGTAAGGAAATTTGGGCAGGATGAGACGACGAATAGAACCTCGAACCCTTGAACCCGCTTCTGGATAAATTCTGAGGAGATTAACTGTATTTTCGACGTCTTCTAAATACTCCAAGCCAAGTCCTGGTTGTTGCGCTTCGTAATAGGCTATGGCATCGGTTAACTCCTGACTTGCCAGTGGATGAAATATAACCGTTTTCATTGCCAGGACGCACGAATCTGTTGAAACACGTCCTCAGCCGGAATACCAGTGACTTGACCATCGTCTATTTCGCGATCGCGTGCTTCAGCTTCTTGAGTCCAAACACGTTCAACATCCTGGTCAATTTCACGCTTGTTGACTCAAATGTTCCAGAAGTCGCGCCAGCAATGCAACTAGAGAGTCTTTAGGCAGAGCGAGGACTTCAGCTTCAAGCTGTTTGAGGGTCATAGGAGTTTTAGCTCAAGATGGGCAACTATCCTTATCATAATCATATCTTGCGATCGCACGTTGATCGGTTATCGTCTTGTTCTCCTGAGTTAAGCCAGATTCAGTTGTCAAAAGTGACGCCACCAATATTGTTCGCTTCTGGTAGGCTTGACGCAGGTGTTCTAAGGCGGCTGTTGATAACAATCCTTTCACCAGAGCAACAAATTGTCCCCACGCTAGCAATTGGGATTCACTCTTGGCTTGGTTGAACTGGTATCTATAGAATTTTGAAGGGAAGGGAACTAAAATAATATCTCCTTTTTTGACAGACATTAGATTGCTTCCCCATCTTCAAGAGTATACAAATCGGGTTCATCGTACAGGAAGTTGAACGAGCCACCCTTTTGAGCCATTTGCATTAAGTCACCCGTTGAAGGACTTGATGATTCAAAAAACAGCTTTTGCTCAAGTAAATGACGCTCCTCTTTCGAGAGAGATAGGATAACTTGGATTAGAGATTCAACGAGTTGAGTGTTCATATTCAAGGGTCTGGTTTTCCTCTAGTTAAGCCAGATTCAGTGTTTTGTCAAAAGTGACGCTACCAATATTGTTCGCTTCTGGTAGGCTTGGCGCAGGTGTTCCAAGGCGGCTGTTGATAGCAATCCTTTCACCAGAGCAACAAATTGTCCCCACGCTAGCAATTGCGACTCACTATTGGCTCGGTTGAACTGATATCTATAGAATATTGTCCAAAATTCAGGAGCAATTCGAGACTTCCAGCGCTTGCGCCAACGCACCATATCTTGAGGGGTAGGGGGTTCAGCTTCCAGGATGGGTGGAAAGTCGGCATAGCTGACGAATCGGCTCAACCCTTTACCGTGAACATAAACGATATGTTGCCAGCATTCAATGCGATAAATCTCGTCAGGAGAGCGGTTAAACAGCAAGGCGACTGTCTCGACGGTGACAAATCGTGCTAGGGGATGACGGGTGGAGGATTTGTAATTGAGTTTTGAGGCTTCAAAGGTGAGCGTTTTTGTGGTATGTGTTGATAACATAGAAATTGCATCCCATTTAATGGGACATTGGTGCGATCGCTCTTGGGTTTGTCAGACTTGGAAGAGCGATCGCTTTATATATCGGAATTATCATAAGGTGCAATTGCACCGATAGTCAAGTATGGGTTTAGTCAGGCTGAAAATTCGCGAACTGGCGGCTGAGAAAGGCTGGACGCTCAAGGAGGTTGCTGATCGTTCTGGCGTGATGTACAACACGGTCAAAAGCTATGCTCGCCGTTCCGAGTTGTCAATGGTAGATTTTACCGCGATTTATAAGTTGGCTCGAACCTTTGATGTGATGATTGAGGATTTGGTTGAGATTGTGGAGGAATAATATCATGTCCGGTCAAACACCCCTAATAAAAATGCCTGAAACGATTGTTGTTACAGCATTGCAATTATGGGCAATCGTCATTGTTTTTCTCTCTATAAATTACTACAATCCTCTACTAATTAATCTATTCATAGCTTTAACCGCTTCTTCATAAGCATCAGCCGCTCTGACTTCATCAAAGGTATGGCTGGTTTCATAGTCTGCATTTTTTCTTTCGCGCCACAAATTCTTCAATGTATTTCCAATTTTCCGCTCTATCCTATTGTTAGAGTTTAAATAATAGTTTCTAACAAATGTATGAGCCTGACCACTTTTTGGTGTAGATGTTCCCCTGCTTTCCATGAGAGTCCTCGCGGCTAAAAACACTCCATAGTAGGAGCGGCTGACCGATGAACGAAAATAAGCTTCTTCAAGTGAAGGCTTTTTTGAACAAGCTATTAACTCATCAGCTAACTTAACATACATCTTGCCACTAAAGCTCATGTTGATGCAGATCTGACTGTAACGCTAAAAACTAATGCTGCTTTTCCAGTGACATTATCGAGCAGCCATTCATCTTCCAACTTTTCTAGAAGGTCATGAGATTGCTTTACAGGCAAGCTTGTTTTAACAACAGCAAATAAGCATTTAAAGCCTTCTTCAATATCTTCAAAAACCTCTAAAGAAACTTCCTCTGCTTTTTCCCCAAATATTTTCTTTATTTGCTTCGAGCTTTCTTGAACAATTTCGACTAGAAAATTATGTTCTGAGATGAAATCAATAAGATTATCATAGTCTTTGTCTTCTATTGCAAAAGGTTCCAATAAGCTTTTGATCTTTAAAAAAAGATTCCTCTTGGAAGTTTTACTCTTTATAAGTTCTGCTTCTTCTGGCGTACAAACCATCCAGTTGTCCTGAATATGATCAAGAACTATAACTTGCTTTTTATCTGGCGCAAGTTCAGTAATCAATCTTCTCTTTAACCGCTCTCCTCTGGCGGATTCAGAGATTAAAGGCTTGCTCCGTAAATAAGAATCAACCTTATTTCCTTCCAAATCTAACCAATCTTGATAGCTTTTTTTTTGGCAGAAATCTTTAATCGACATAGCCCATCCTCATTCTACTTTTAGATAAGGAATATCCTTTTGACTAAGCATTGCTTTGATATTTCGTACTCTCTGCTCAGCCAGTTCTATTGCTTTCCTTAGTTGCTGTAAGTCGTCTTCATCCAAAGAAACAAAAAATTCATTAACACCAGAAGGCTCTTGATGATAAATAATCTTAAGAACATGAGCAATGATAACCCCTCTGGGTTCTTGATTTGTTTCCTTAAAGAAGGGGCGTATATCAGTTAGTATGCGATTTCCCAGATACACACGCTCATAATCAATCAAGGAACGTGCTTTGGATGTAATACCAAGACTGCTATCTAAATCTAAAATTTTTCTTAGACGTTCCTTCAAACCAACTTGCTGTTTAGATGACAAACCCTGCAAATCTTCCAGCAAAGCTTTATGTAAAGCTTCTATTATTTGTGTAAGGCTAAAATCGCTAGCCTCACACAACTTGTATAGAGAACATACTGCTTCTAGTATTTCTTCTATATCGTCATTCTCTATGCCCTCTACTTTGCTAGAAATTATTTCTTCTATATCGAACGAAGGAGGCTCTTCATTTAGGGCATTCACGAGGGATTGAAAAGCCTCTTCATTAAGAGTTGCAATTTTCTCCAGTCCAGGACGATAGCGTTTAGGAATTTGCAAGGATATCGATGGGCTCGATGGCATTTTATTTATTTATTAGTTTTTCAACTTGAAACAGCAATATACCTGATATGCAGGCAATCGTCAGTCATGTTTTATCAACTCTTCACTTTCTTGATAATATGGCTAAATTAATACCTCTAGATCCTAACATAAGGTTACATGGTTATAGACGCCCAATTTGGCATAAACTCTCAAAACCTGCAACGAAAAATCCCCCACCCGAAGGCAGGGGATTTATTTAATTACCTACAAGGCTTCAGCTCGTCAACCGAATTTACCCGCAGTCGAGGCAATCACAAACGCCGCGTAGGTCAAGACATACCCCACCGTAAAGTGAGCTAAACCAACCACACGAGCTTGAACGATGGACAGAGCAACCGGCTTGTCCTTCCAACGAACCAGGTTCGCCAGAGGCGTGCGCTCGTGCGCCCAAACCAACGTTTCAATCAGTTCTTGCCAGTAACCACGCCAGCTAATCAGGAACATGAAGCCAGTCGCCCAAACTAGGTGTCCTAAGAGGAACATCCAAGCCCAAACCGACAGGTTATTGGTTCCAAACGGGTTGTACCCATTAATTAGCTGAGAGGAGTTCAGCCAGAGGTAGTCGCGTAGCCAACCCATCAGATAAGTTGAGTTCTGATTAAATGTAGCTACGTTGCCTTGCCAAATGCCCAGATGCTTCCAGTGCCAGTAGAAGGTTACCCAACCAATGGTATTCAGCATCCAGAACATCGCCAGATAGAAAGCGTCCCAAGCGGAGATATCGCAGGTGCCGCCACGACCGGGACCGTCGCAGGGGAAGCTGTAGCCGAAGTCTTTTTTATCGGGCATCAGCTTAGAACCACGGGCATCCAACGCACCTTTGACCAGAATCAAAGTGGTGGTATGCAGACCGAGTGCGATCGCGTGGTGAACTAAGAAGTCACCCGGACCAATGGTCAGGAACAGGGAGTTACCGCCATCGTTAATCGCATCTAACCAACCGGGTAACCAAACGTTCCCGTAGTTGGGCCAAGCCGTGGTCGCAATGCTATCAGGATTAGATAGCAGCGTATCGAATCCATAGAGCAGCTTACCGTGAGCCGCTTGAATCCATTGAGCGAAAACTGGCTCAATTAGAATTTGCTTTTCAGGAGTTCCAAATGCCACAACTACATCGTTGTGAACATACAGACCCAAGGTGTGGAATCCGAGGAACAAGGAAACCCAGCTCAAGTGAGAGATGATTGCTTCCTTGTGATCCAATACCCGTGCCAATACATTATTCTTGTTCGCTTCCGGGTCGTAGTCTCGCACCAAGAAGATCGCTCCGTGGGCGAAAGCACCAACCATTAAGAAGCCCGCAATGTATTGGTGGTGAGTGTACAACGCTGCCTGCGTGGTATAATCCCGCGCCATAAATGCATAAGGCGGCAAGGAATACATGTGTTGCGCCACCAGCGAGGTAACTACACCTAAGCAAGCCAAGTGCCAACCTAACTGGAAGTGCAGCGAGTTGTTATAGGTGTCGTAGATTCCTTTGTGACCTTCACCCAACAAACCACCAAACGGGGTTCCCGGAGGGGGATTGTGCGCTGCCATGATGTCTTTCATGCTGTGTCCAATACCGAAGTTTGTCCGGTACATGTGACCTGCAATGATAAACAGAACAGCGATCGCCAGGTGGTGATGAGCAATGTCGGTCAGCCACAGGGATTCAGTCTGAGGATGGAACCCACCTAAGAAGGTAAGAATCGCAGATCCAGCCCCTTCAGAGGTACCAAAGATATGGTTGGCTGTATCTGGATTCTGGGCATAAACCCCCCAGTTTCCGGTGAAAAACGGAGCTAAACCCGCTGGGTGTGGCTTGACGGACAGGAAGTTATCCCAACCCACATGCTGTCCCCGCGCTTCGGGAATCGCAACGTGAACCAGGTGACCAGTCCAAGCTAAGGAACTCACCCCAAACAGACCCGCTAAGTGGTGGTTTAGGCGAGACTCAGCATTTTTAAACCAAGCCAAGCTGGGACGGAACTTGGGTTGTAAGTGCAGCCAACCGGCAAACAGGAAGACGGCGGCTAATACCAAGAGGAATAATGCCCCTTGATACAGATCCCCATTTGTCCGCATCCCGACGGTGTACCACCAGTGATACACCCCAGAGTAAGCAATATCAACAGGGTTAGACGCACCGGCTTGGGTAAACGCATCAACAGCCGGTTGACCGAATTGAGGGTCCCAAATCGCGTGGGCGATCGGACGGACGTTGAGCGGATCTTTGATCCACTGTTCAAAGTTGCCTTGCCAGGCGACGTGGAACAGACTGCCAGAAGTCCACAGGAAAATGATTGCGAGATGACCAAAGTGAGAGGCGAAAATCTTCTGATAAAGATTTTCCTCCGTCATGCCATCATGGCTCTCAAAGTCATGGGCGGTGGCAATTCCGTACCAGATTCGACGTGTCGTCGGATCTTGAGCGAGATCCTGGCTAAATTTCGGAAATTTTGTTGCCATCTGTCTTTCGTTAGGAAATCCTACAGAGACTTATGCTTGTGCTGCTCGTTTTCTGTCTTCTGTGACCCCCTGGAACCGAAGTTCCAGTTTGGGATAGGGTCGAGACAGGCAAGACACAGCGTCTTGCTTTATAGTGGTTTCGATTCAAACAGCCGTCATCCGACTGCTAGGATTCGTGCCAGGAAGAATGCCCAAGTGGTGACAATTCCTCCTAGGAGGTAGTGGGCTACCCCCACAGCCCGACCCTGAACAATGCTCAGAGCGCGAGGCTGAATCGCTGGCGCCACTTTTAGTTTATTATGCGCCCAGACAATGGATTCGATCAGCTCTTGCCAGTAGCCACGACCACTGAACAGGAACATCAAGCTGAATGCCCAGACAAAGTGAGCGCCTAAGAACAGGATGCCATACGCTGACAACGCTGTGCCGTAGGAGTTAATCACCTGAGAGGCTTGCGCCCAGAGGAAGTCACGCAACCAACCGTTAATCGTAATTGCGCTGGCGGCAAAGTTACCGCCCGTGATATGAGACACGGTACCATCCGGGGCGACTGTTCCCCAAACATCGGACTGCATCTTCCAGCTAAAGTGGAAAATTACAATCGAGATGCAGTTATACATCCAGAACAGACCGAGGAAGACATGATCCCAAGCTGAGACTTGGCAAGTACCACCCCGACCAGGACCATCGCAGGGGAAGCGGAAACCCAGGGATGATTTGTCCGGAATCAAACGAGAGTTCCGGGCATATAGCACACCTTTGAGCAGAATCAGTGCGGTGACATGAATCTGGAAGGCGTGAATATGGTGGATTAAGAAATCCGCCGTTCCCAACTCGATCGGCATCATAGCCACTTTGCCACCCACAGCAACCATGCCACCGCCAAAGGCGTAGCTGACAGGTTCTAGGGCATTAGGAGCGGTTCCGCCAGGAGCTAGGGTATGCAAATGCTGCACCCACTGAGCAAAGATCGGTTGGAGTTGAATCCCCGTATCCGAGAACATATCTTGAGGACGACCAAACGCTCGCATCGTGTCGTTGTGAACGTACAGACCGAAGCTATGGAAGCCCAGGAAGATACAAACCCAGTTCAGGTGAGAAATAATCGCATCCCGGTGACGGATGACCCGATCCAAGAGGTTATCCACATGAATATTGGGATCGTAGTCCCGCACCATGAAGATTGCCGCGTGAGCAGCACCCCCAACGATACAGAAGGCACCAATCCACATGTGGTGGGTAAAGATGGACAATTGCGTACCATAATCGGTGGCTAAGTACGGATACGGAGGCATCGCGTACATGTGATGCGCCACGATAATGGTCAGCGAACCGAGCAGCGCTAAGTTCCAGGACAGTTGAGCATGCCAGGAGGTGGTGAAGATCTCATACATCCCTTTGTGGCCTTGACCAGTGAAGGGACCCTTATGAGCTTCCAGAACTTCCTTAAAGCTATGACCAATTCCCCAATTCGTCCGGTAGAAGTGACCCGCGATGATAAAGATAACCGCGATCGCTAAGTGGTGATGCGCGGTATCGGAGAGCCACAATCCACCTGTGGTTGGGTTTAACCCACCTTTAAAGGTCAAGAAGTCAGCATACGCCCCCCAGTTCAGGGTGAAGAACGGCTTCAACCCTTGCTCGAAACTGGGATATAACTCTGCCATCAAGCTCTTATTCAGGATGAACTCATGGGGGAGAGGAATATCCTCAGGAGCTACCCCAGCATCCAGTAGCTTGTTGATCGGCAAAGAGACGTGAATCTGGTGACCCGCCCAACCTAATGAACCACACCCTAACAATCCAGCTAAGTGGTGATTCATTGTGGACTCTACATTCTGGAACCATTCCAACTTGGGCGCCCGCTTGTGGTAGTGGAACCAGCCAGCAAACAGCATCAGGGCTGCCATGACTAGACCACCAATGGCGGTGCAGTAGAGTTGAAATTCATTGGTGATTCCAGATGCACGCCAGATTTGGAAGAATCCTGACGTGATTTGAATGCCGTGGAACCCGCCACCGACATCCGCATTCAAAATGTCTTGACCCACGATGGGCCAGACTACTTGAGCGCTTGGCTTGATGTTGATTGGATCAGTAAGCCAAGCTTCGTAGTTGGAAAACCGAGCGCCATGGAAATACATGCCGCTCAACCAGACAAAAATAACCGCTAGGTGACCGAAGTGAGCGCTAAAGATTTTGCGCGATACATCTTCTAGGTCACTGGTATGACTATCGAAATCATGAGCGTTCGCGTGAAGGTTCCAAATCCACGTCGTGGTTTTTGGTCCCTTGGCTAGGGTACGGTCGAAATGACCCGGCTTAGACCACTTCTCAAATGAAGTAGGAACTGGATCTTTATCGACTACTACCTTCGCCTTCGTGTCCCGCTCAGGAGGGCTGATTGTCATCAGGAGTCTCCTCTCTATACAAGGAACGAGAAATATCCAAAAGGAAGTTTGCTTTTTATCAATTTAGCGGAAAGTACCGCTTTTGGCGTAACTTTCCTGGAAAAACGATATCCCCGTTGAAATTCAGGGGATACTCTTTTGTTGATGATAGGTCTGCTAGAGGCAGGCTTGGGCTGCACTTAACAAAAATTCAAATTTCAGCAAATCAAGGTCTACTTTGGGTTGTGCTGTGAGCAAACTCCTCAAAAAGTCAAGAGTGTGGTGAAAAAATTTACAAAACTCAACAATAGGCAGATTTAATCTCAGATTCGTCCTTCGCTATCTTCCCCATCTCCCCCATCCATCAGTAGAGGAGGAACCATTGTTCGCTATAGTTCCTAATGAGCAGAATTCGTTGAGGAGATGGTGTGTTGGCTAGGAATCTTTGGTGGAAAACAGTAAAGACGATTTGTGCAGTTGCGCTGGTGGTCGTGCTTATGGCGGGACTGGTAGCCTGTGGCGATCGCACAGAAACCTTACCCCCCCCAGAAGAGGACGCCCCATCGCCAACTGAGCCAGTTGCCCGACTCTCAGAAGTCGCCCCGCCCCCAGTGATTCAGCAACTGAACCGCCGCTTAGAAACCTATCAGCCTCAAGTCACCATCTTGAGTCCGACTCCGGATCAGATTCTCCAAGACACCACCGTCTCCGTACAATTCCAGGTGCAGGACTTACCCCTGTTCAAACACTCGGAATTAGACATGGGTCCTCATCTAAACGTAATTCTTGACAATCAGTCTCATATTCCGGTTTACACCCTCGATAAACCCCTAATCCTGGAAGACTTATCCCCCGGAACCCACACCCTACGAGTTTTCGCCGCTCGTCCTTGGCACGAAAGCTTTAAAAATGAAGGAGCCTACGCTCAAACCACATTTCACGTATTTACCAAAACGGACGAAAATAATCCAGTAGCCAACCTGCCGCTATTAACCTACAACCATCCCCTAGGTAGCTATGGTGCTGAACCTATCCTGCTCGACTTCTACCTGACGAATGCTCCCCTCCACCTTGTCGCCCAGGAAAACCCAGAAGACGAGATTGTCGATTGGCAAATTCGCGTCACCATCAATGGTGAACGTTTTACCCTAGATCGCTGGCACTCTGTTTATCTCAACGGCTTTAAACCCGGTAAAAACTGGGTGCAGCTAGAGTTTCTGGATGAGCAAGGAAATCCGGTTAAAAACGTTTATAACAACACGGCGCGGCTCGTTCGTTATCAGCCAGGAGGCGATGACACCCTGTCTCAGTTAATGCGGAACGAACTCTCTGTTGAAGTTGCCCGTAGCATTATCGATCCCAACTATCAAGTTCAAGCTGCACCAACACCTGCTCCCGAAGTCACCCCCACACCTACACCTGAACCGACGCCATCGCCTACCGTAGAGCCAACACCGATACCCTCAGTGTCTCCTACTCCTAGCGAAGAAATCCCAACGGCTGAATCGGAGATACCCGAAGACGTTCCCACCCCAGAATCCGAAACACCTGTCGAAGAAATCCCAACGGCTGAATCAGAGATACCCGAGGAAATTCCCGTCCCAGAACCCGATACACCTGTTGAAGAAACACCAATACCTGAAACCGAGACTGGGGAAAAATCTCCCACAGTCGTAGAACCCACTACCCCCGATGAAACCGTCCCCTCAGCCAAAGACGTGGAAACTCCTGAAGCCAAACCCACAGAAGAATCCCCAGCCCGTGGCTTTTTCAATCGCTTCTATCAAACCATCAGGGAACGATTCCAAAAACCCAAAGTGTCTCCTACCCCATCCCCTGAACAACCAGAAGAACGAGAAACACCGTCACCTGAACCTGAGGTTTTGCCAGAGGAAACCGAGTCGCCGCCAGAACCCCAAGCGGATACAGAACCTGTAACTGTACCCCAAGAAACTCCTGAGGAAGCCTCGGATATCGTGACTGAGAAAACCAAATCTCAGCCCCAACCCGAAGCATCTACACTCGTGGAGAAAACCCAAACCTCCCCAGAGGAACTACAACCAGAGACAGAACCTGTAACTGTACCTCAAGAAACTTCTGAGGAAGCCTCGGATATCGTGACAGAAGAAAGCAAATCTCAGCCGGAACCCGGAGCATCTACACCCCTCGATAAAACTCAAACATCTCCAGAGGAACCGCAAGCCGATATAGAACCTATAACTCCAACCCCAGAAACTCCCCCACAGCCATCTGAAGTGATTCCAGAGGACACAGAATTGAACCCAGAGACAACCCAAACCTCCCCAGAAGAGGCGACAGATAAATCAGTAACTCCCGATAAACCATTACCGCCGGAATCCCCTGAATCGGAACAAGACAAGCCAACTCCCTCGCCAACACCCACCATTAAACCTGTCGTTCCTGACGCTGACTTGCCACCCACTTTACCCGAACTGATAGAAAAATAATTGCTTATGGTATTGATGAGCAAGGGTAATCGAATCTCAACGAAGTAAGCAAAATATCACCACTTTAGTAATTGGGAAAAATGACGGTTGGAAACAAGAAGTGA